>JAPLOC010000353.1:0-4763 GCA_026692825.1 Planctomycetota bacterium
TGCGTCGGGGTGATGGTGATCGAGATGAAAACACTCTTTCGCGGGGTCGTAGAGGTATAGGAGCGCTGCAGAGCTAGCTGGCTGGCCAGTTAACTCACAGGCCAATGACAGAGTCTTTTCCCGCAATCGACCCTCTTCGGGAAGTGCGTAGAACTCTAGAAGCTTGGCTTCTAATTCTGAAAACTGACTGTTCATTCCGAGTCTCACGCTTCGACTTCAGGCGATCTTCCCGTCCACAACCACGAGCGATTGTACTCGGAGTCGTTGATGTGTCAAGCAGATTGGATCTTTTGCTGGTGGGGTGTGTCCAGTAGAAGCAGCGTGCCACGCAAGGTCTGTTCGTGCAAAGCTTGTTCTCCGGCGCGTTGTCGCCAAGTGCTCCGAGCTTGTGGGAATGGCACGTGTCGCGTCGCCGGCCGCCGTTGCCCGCTGCAGTCCCATCGGGTTCCCGACTTTGCGTCCGCAAGTTTGGTCCACGCGACCGATTCGACGTCTGCCGGCCCGGTTGCGTGAAATTGAACAACTTGCGCATGCAATCCGGCGCCTGACGCCACCGGAAATGACGAAGCGAACCATGCTCAATTCAACGCCCGCCGGGTTCGTTGAGAATTCGCCCGTGTTCAGGTTTCGCCGCGCCGGTCTGGCACGGGTTCCGTTCCGAAGACCTGCAATCTTGCCGCGATTCAATGGATCGAACGCCGTCCCCGGGCGGTCGGCCTCTTATGTCATGCTCGCCGGCCGTTCCGCTGCCCTACGGTAACGGCCATGGAGTCCGCCGAGCATCTCCATCCAGCCTTCACCCGCGAATCCAGGGCGTTCAAGGATCGCCGTCTCATTCTTGGCGATCGCCCCGTGTTTGTCGCTTCGCCGCTGCCGACCGCTCCATTCGAGCAACAATGGAGGTCCCAGGAGACGGTCGATGACTTCTGTCTGTCAATCGCAGCGGAAACCAGTACCACTTTTGCAAGCAGAAAGAGCCACCTGCCGAGTTGCGGAGTGCAACTGCGGCGCTGTCTGGTCGCGGGTGTCGGCGTGGGGGGAGCGTTTTGCCGAAAAGTTCCACGGCCGATCGTGGGGCGCAGCGGCGGCCGGTCGACTGCCCGCGCCTCAGATGTCGTTCGGCGCGTGGCGTCGTTCGCGTCTGGCTGCCACTGCAGGACGCCTGATTGAGTGCTCGTGCCCGTTCCGCCCGGTACGACATTCCCTGGATCGTCAGCACGATCGCGTTGTCGAAGATTCGGTCGCTGAGCGCCATCGCGAGGACGGGGTCACCCAGGTATTCGCCCCAGTGGTCGAAATCGATGTTCGTGACCAGTGCGGTCGAGCGCTACTGACTCCGTGCGTCGATCACCTTGTAGAACAGATGCAGCGCCTCCGGCGATTCCATTCGTTCTAGCCGGTCGAAGAAGAACTCGTCGATGATCAGCAGATCGAATTTCGCGTAGTAACGGAGTCGCGAGGCCAGGGTTCGGTCGGCCAGCGAGCCACGCAGGTCTTCCAAGAGAGCGGCGCTGGTCGTGTAGCCGACTGAAAGCCGGGGCCACCCACCAGCCGAAATGCCATTTTTGGCCAAGAGAAATAGCGCAAACGTATACTGCCACGAGCGTTGCGTAAATCGCAACGTGTTCTCTGGATTCAATTTATGGCAATTCTCGAACCGCCGTTCAGAACGACAAACATGAACACTTGACAACACGCTTGGTGGTGGGTATTTGTATTTGTGTTGTCTGATGTTCATGCCGTAACTTGACGGCTGGACCTTCGCCGAGCTGGTTTGCGAATCGGATGATCCCATGGCACGAATCCCTCGAAAGCTGCTGTTTGATCCGGCTGAGGTCGGGGTCTATCACTGCATCAATCGGTGCGTCCGTCGGGCGCGTTTGATGGGGCGTGATCCCTACTCTGGACAGTCGTACGATCACCGCAAGGAATGGCTCGTTGGTCGGATGGAGGAACTCGCCGGGATCATGGCCTGCGAGTTCCTGGCGTTTTCGGTCATGGACAATCATTTTCACGTGGTCGTTCGCAATCGGCCCGATGTTGTCGCAGGGTGGAGTGACGAAGAAGTTGCCCGCCGCTGGTATCGACTCTGTCCGCTACGCTGTGATGTCAACGGAAATCCGGCAGAACCGACCGAGGCGGATCTGGGGATGATCGTCAATTGCCCGGAGCGGCTCGCCGAGCGTCGGTTGCGCTTATCGAGTCTCTCTTGGATGATGCGATTTTTGACCGAGCAAATCGCCCGTATGGCGAACGCCGAGGACAAAGTTTCGGGTCGTTATTGGCAGGGGCGGTTTGAAATGATACGTCTCCTCGATGAAGTGGCGATCGCGGCGTGCATGGTCTACGTCGATCTCAATCCCATCCGGGCCGAGATCGCGCAGCGTCCCGAGGAAAGCCGATTCACGTCGGTCTACGAGCGCATTCTCGCGGCATGCGAGTCGGCCCTTTTTCCGTCCGCCATCGAACCCGCCGAATTCGCCAAGGAACCAGTGACTCCCCACGGATTTGCGATTCTTGACGTCGCGAGCGGCAAAAGGGAAGCGGTTGGCTCGGTTGATTCTGGGGATTCGACGGTTGCCGCGGATGACGATTCGCAGCAGCTCGTGGGGGCCGCTGATGCGAGTTCATTGAGAGCGGAAGTTTCAGAATCGACCGCGACGCCGGTTGAAGCGGCGAAGACGCGGCGGGCGGCCTGGCTCGTGCCGCTCGAAATCTCCGCAGAAATTGAACAGGACGCGGTGCCGGGCGCTCGGGCGTCGAACAAGGGGTGTCTGCAGATGTCGTTCGCGGCGTACCTGGAGCTGCTCGAATGGAGCGGTCGGCAATGGCATGCCGACAAGCGCGGAGCGATTCCCGGCAATCTGCCGCCGGTCTTCGAACGCCTGGGAATTCCTGAGGCGGGGTGGATGGAATTGCTGCGGGGCATTGACGGCCGGTTCCGCCGGGTGGCAGGTTCTCCTGAATCGATGGCGCAAGAGGCATTGAAGCGGGGCCGCCGGTATTTGCACGGGATGCCAACCAGCCGCGCCGCATACGGCGGTCAATCGCCGCGAAATTCGTCGGACAAAACCTGAACACGACGGCGGGCAGGAAGTCGGCGAAGTTCACGGGCCGGCACGCGTGCGGAGAACCCCCGAATTTAGAGAGCGTTTCCGCACCGCGAATTCTCTCATGGGCAATGAACACCGCACGCTGAAAAGGCAGTTCAGCGGCATCGGCGTCGTTCGTTGGGGTGTAGGCAGGTAACGAGTTGGTTCGCCTGGGCAAACGGCAGGACAGGACAGGACGAGCGATACCGATTCCAGGACGTCCGGCAATGTCCTCTGACCCTGCGGTGATTCGACTCAGCGTCGGAGAATCAACTTACACAGGCGTTTGGCTGATGGGTGGCCCTGACTTTGGTGGCCCTGTCTTTCGGTGCTCGGGACGGGGAGTGAACCGGCGTGTGCCGTGATGTCTGCGGAGTACCTCAGCGACACCCGGCAGTTCACGCGTCCCAAGTTGAAGTGGTGGCTATGGAAACTACGGCCTGCGACTGGTAGGCTCAAGACAGTTCCGTTAGATCCGATTCTGCCGCAGAGGTTCTACAAGCAACACGTGAAATGAACGCTGACGATAGCCTGGTCCAACTCAAGCGACTGCTCCTCCTCCTTCCTGGCGTCGAACTGGCTTGGCTTCAGTCGCGACGATCGGTCGCCCGTATCGGGCTCGCAGTCACGGATTTACATTCGCTGGCAATTTTGGCGCATGTCTCCCGTGATGCCAATGTGGAGCTTTGCGTCGAAGTCGACTGGTCCTGCACCGGCAAGCCGGACGACGACCCCAATTGCGTACGTTATGACCTACGTTTGCCGATTGAATCCGCTCCCTATTTACCGCCATCAAAAGTCCAGATGGTCGGTGGCTTCCTAGCGAAGAAACTTAGGAAACGAGGCTTGTTACCTGCGGGCGAGGCTGATCAACTTCTACTGGAGTGGGGTTTCGGCGTCGCGGAGTCGACCGCTGGCGAGTCGATAGAACCTTTTGGCGATGTTGACAGGTCAGAGTGACTGTCCTTGAAATGACAATTTGGCAGTCGCCAATTTTCGGCAACGAATGGACACGTCTGCCAAATTGGCGGCCCGCGATCCGGATTCCCCGGGGGTACACCCCGTCGAATTGATGTAACCTGCTTTGGTGACTATAGTTGCGAGGGAATTCTGGCTGTGAATTGATTCACGGCACGTCGCTTGCAATGAAGTCATGGCACCGGAACTGACTTCCATCCATCCCAGGCTTTGCCTTCCCGACCTGCCACTGGCTTGTTTTTGGCGTAGCCCGACATCGGATTTTTCATCCCCTTCCAAAACAGGAGTACAAACATGGCCGGACGCGGAGAGACCATTGTGGGCATCGACCTCGGCACCACCAACTCTGTGATTGCGATCATGGAGGGGGGAGAGTCGAAAGTCATCGCCAATCTCGAGGGCAATCGCCTCACCCCCAGCGTGGTCGCGTTTACCGACAAGGGAGACATCCTGGTCGGTGACCCCGCCAAACGACAGGCGGTAACCAATCCCCGCCGAACCGTCTATTCGATCAAGCGCTTCATGGGCCGTCGGCACAACGAAGTCGCCAGCGAAGAGAAGATGGTTCCCTACGAAGTCGTGGGGGGGGCGAATGAGTACGTCAAGGTGAAGGCGGGGGACAAACAGTTCACCCCGGCCGAAATCTCGGCCCACGTGCTGCGAAAGCTCAAGGAAGCCGCCGAGAGCTACCTC
>JAPLOC010000353.1:4771-7692 GCA_026692825.1 Planctomycetota bacterium
CGCCGAGAGCTACCTCGGTCACAAGGTGAACCGGGCCGTGGTGACGGTTCCCGCGTACTTCAACGACGCTCAACGCCAGGCGACCAAAGACGCCGGCCAGATCGCCGGCCTCGAAGTCGAACGCATCATCAACGAGCCGACCGCGGCCGCCCTGGCCTACGGCTTGCAGAAGAAGAAAGACGAAAAGATCGTCGTGTTCGACTTGGGTGGCGGTACGTTTGACGTTTCGGTCCTCGAAGTGGGGGACGAAGTGGTCGAGGTGCTGTCGACCAACGGGGACACCCACCTGGGTGGTGACGACTTCGACGAAGCGCTGATTCACTTCATCGCCGACAAGTTCCAGAAGGAGAATGGCATCGACCTGCGGAAGGATCCGATGGCGCTCCAGCGGTTGCGTGAGGCGGCCGAAAAAGGGAAGAAGGAACTTTCGTCTTCGCAGAACACCGACATCAACCTGCCGTTCATCACGGCGGACGCCTCGGGAGCGAAACACCTGCAGATGTCGATCACCCGTTCGGAATTCGAACGTCTGGCCGACCCGCTGATCGAGCGCTGTCGTGAGCCGGTGATCAAGGCGCTCAAAGATGCCAAGCTCAGCCCGTCTCAAATCGACGAAGTCGTGCTGGTGGGTGGCTCGACCCGCGTCCCCAAAGTTCAAGAGCTGGTTCGCAAGATCTTCGACAAGGAACCGCACAAGGGGGTCAATCCCGACGAAGTCGTCGCCGTCGGGGCGGCGATTCAGGGTGCGATCATCGCCGGTGATGTGAAGGATGTCGTGCTGCTCGATGTGACTCCGCTGTCGCTTGGGATCGAAACCGAGGGGAGCGTGATGACCGTTCTCATCGAACGCAACACCACGATTCCGACCGAAAAGAAGGAAATCTTCAGCACAGCGGCCGACAACCAGACCGCCGTCACCGTTCGCGTCTTCCAGGGCGAACGGAAAATGGCGACCGACAATCGCAAGCTGGGTGAGTTCAATCTCGAAGGAATCGCGCCGGCTCCACGCGGAATGCCGCAGATTCAGGTGGCGTTCAGTCTCGACGTCAACGGGATCCTGAACGTCAGCGCCAAAGACATGGGGACCGGCAAGGAACAAAAGGTCCGCATTGAACAGTCGGGCGGTTTGAGCAAGGACGAGATTGAGAAGATGCGTCGCGACGCCGAACTCAACGCCGACGAAGACGCGAAGAAACGCAAGATCGCCGCGGCGCGGAATGAGGCGCACCGCCGGCTCCAAGTCGGCGATCGAAGCGGCGGCCGCCAAGGTGAAGTCGAAATCGGAGGGAGAGGACCCCGAGGCGATTGACCAGGCGGTTGCGGAACTGGTCCAGGCGACGCAGGCGTTCTCCAAACACATGGAAACGCAGGGCCAACAGCCCGGTCCCGGCGGACCCGCCACGGACGGCGGTTCTCAGGACAATGTGATTGACGCCGAGTTCGAGAAGAAGGACTGATCCCGATCGGATGGGATCGATCTGAAACGTCGCACCCGTTGCGGTTCCCAGGATGTGGAACCGCAATCGGTGTGGCTGACATGGGTTGCAAATCGTTTTTCAGCCACTTATCCAGAGAGCAGGAATGGCGAGCAACTCCATCCTGTTCATCCCTTTCATCCTCGTCATCCTGTCAAATTCTTTCCGTCCGTCGTGCTCACTCTCCTAGCGACACAACCACATTCCGCAATACGACCTCACGGCCCACTCGCGGCGTTCGCTGGCCGTGGCACCCAACTTTGCCTTCGAGCGGGCCGTTGAAAAAATTGGCGTGGTGCCAAACCGCAGCCTGCAGTTTCTGTTGTCATTTTCATCACTCTCAGGATTTTGACGCTCGTCAAAATCCACATCGGTTCATGACGCGACCGATTTCTCCGCGGAGTAGTCTGCGCAGCCGCTGCGCCCATTGAAAGCCCCTTTAGGTTTCAGGAGACGATTCATGGCCTTTCGCATCGACAAATTCACCGTCAAAGCCCAAGAGGCGTTGCAGCTCTCACGCGACCTGGCCGCCGACCGTGGCAATCAGCAGATCCAGCCGCTGCACCTGCTCGCGGCCCTCCTGAAGGAAGATCAAGGGGTCGTCCGCCCCCTGCTGCAAAAGATCGGGACGAATCTCAAACAGCTCGACGGAATCGTCGAAGGGGAATTGGGTCGGCTGCCCAAAATCAGCGGAGGGAGCGGCGAAGTCGGGTTGTCGCAGGTGAGCCTGAAACTGCTGGAAGAGGCGCAGTCCATCGCCAATACGATGAAGGATCAGTTCGTCTCGACCGAACACCTGCTGCTGGCGATGACCAAAAGTGAAGACAGCGTCCGCCGACTCCTCGAAATGCACGGGGTCAATGAACACGATGTCCTCTCGGCCCTGAAGTCGGTGCGCGGGGGGCAGCAGGTGACCGACCAGAATCCCGAAGAGAAGTATCAGTCGCTGCAGAAATACGGCCGCGACTTGGTCGAACTCGCCCGGCAGGGAAAGATCGACCCCGTGATCGGACGAGATACCGAAATCCGCCGGGTGATCCAGATTTTGTCCCGACGTCGCAAAAACAACCCGGTTCTCATTGGCGAAGCGGGAGTCGGCAAGACCGCGATCGTCGAAGGACTGGCACATCGGATTGTGCTGGGGGATGTCCCTCAAAACCTGAAGGATAAAACAGTCATCGCGCTCGATATGGGAGCCTTGATCGCCGGCACAAAGTACCGCGGGGAGTTTGAGGATCGGTTGAAGTCGGTTCTGCGAGAAGTCGGCGAAGCGAATGGCCGGGTGATTCTGTTCATTGATGAATTGCACACGGTCGTGGGTGCGGGGGCCGCCGACGGGGCGATGGACGCCTCCAATCTGCTCAAACCGGCGCTCGCCCGGGGAGAACTCCACTGCGTGGGTGCGACCACGCTCGACGAATACCGCAAGCACATCGAAAAAGACCC
>JAPLOC010000354.1 GCA_026692825.1 Planctomycetota bacterium
TGCAGATGTGCGAGTACGAAGGCGGAACGCTGCTCGAACGGCAGGGCATCCAGGGCCGCGTCGAGCTGGCGGAATAGTTCCGCTTCCGAAGCCGCCCGCTCGGGCGAACGTAGATCGACGATGTCCGGCAGTTCGGCACCTGTCACCGGCCGCCGGCGGGCGAGTTCGTTGTAGCAGCGATTGCGGGCGATGGTGAACAGCCAGGTCGGGAACGCCGACCGCTTTGGGTCGAACGATGCCAGGTTGCGGAACACGGCCAGGAACACCTCCTGGGCGACTCCCTCGTGGTCGGTGTCGGGCGGCGTCAGGTTGCGGACCAGTGTCAACAGCGGGCGCTGGTAGCGCTCCACGAGGTGGCGGAACGACTCGACGTCGTTCGCCAGCACCCGTCGGATCGCATCGAGGTCATCGTTCATGGCACCGTGCCTTGTCGCACTGAATTACCGCTGAGAGGTTATACAGCCGGCCCCGAAAAAAGTTCCCCGGCCACGAGGGGGGCCGAAGCATCCACCAGTGCTTAACTACACGGTACTGGGAGGATACCGGCGCGTTGATCACATCGACTGACGCATCGGGACACAAAAGGGGGACACAGTGAGTTTCAAGACTTCTTCGGTCTTCCTGGCGGTTGCAAACAGGATTCCAGACCCGAAGCCTGGGCGGTACGGCGCCGCCAGTCGTCGTTGCCGAACGGTCGACCACGCGGCACCGAATGACGCAATCGCCGCAAGTCGCCGCTCGAGAGCGGTTCGTTGACACGCTCCCACCACGCCGCATCACGCGGCACCGGCGTGCCACGCCAGGGCAGCGGGTCATCAGCGGACAACCAGCCGGGCAGGGGGCCTGTCGCTCAATACCGCGAGCGGGGTAAAATCAGACATTCATTGAGCGACCCCTCGCCGGCTCGCCCGGCAGGTGAAGGAGATCGGTGGCTAACTCGACGCGTCTCGATCGCGGTTCAGACCACTGCCACGTCCTGTGGCAGGTGAATCAGACGCCGCTCGGGTACCGCAGTTGACGCGGATGGCGCAAGCGGCTGGACGCATCAATAAGATTATAGACTGGAATGTCCGAGATGCGTACCAACGCCATCGAACCACACTTGAGCGCAGATCTGATCCACCAGCCGGGCGAGCCGTTCAAATTTTAGACAGGATGAAAGGGATGAAGAGGACTGACAGGATTGCTGAGGCGACAGTCGATCGCGGGGATTGGAAGTTTTTTGATTTCAGCCACTTATCAGCACGAACGGCGAGCAACTCCATCCTGTTCATCCCTTTCATCCTCTTCATCCTGTCAAATTCTTCCGTCCGTCGTACGCGGTTTGAGGGAATGGGAAAGCAGAGAGGCGAAACTGGCCGATTTCGCAGTCTGGGTGGTTTTTAACGATTCTTCTCAAGTTGCGTGCGGTGGGTGGTCGATAAGGACGACAAGGATTGTTTCCGTTCAAGTTCCTGCGCTTCCACCCTCTGGTGCTCCATGCAGCAGCCACCACTCACCCAGCGGAATCCGCTCGATCTGGCCTTTTGGGGGCTGATTGTCTCGATCTGCGTGGTCATGGGGGCCGGCATTTGCGTGATGAGCCTCAGTAATCAGCCGACGCAGGTGGCCAAAACCAAGGCCAAGGCCGGTGGTCGGGGAAAAGGGGCTCCTAAGCCGGCCCAGAACGAAGAGGATGGCGAATCCCCTGGGAACCCGGCGCATGGCGACCGGGAAACCAGCGGGCAGCCTGACGAATCGTACGTGGAAAACCGAGTGAAATTCGCCGACCGGGGGATCGAACCGGACGTGGAATCCACAAGCCCCAAGGGGAATATCCTCGGAGCGCAGTCGGTCAATACGAAGACGCAATTCTCCGGCATTGAACATCGGCTCGATGAGATTGCCAGCAATCTGGGAGCGTTGCAACAGACAGTCTCTTCGGTGACGCGGAATTCCCCTGCGCCGCGCGGGGGACTGGAACCCTCGGTCGAATTCGTTCGCGAATTCCGCTACCTGCTGGAAACGGGCCACAAAGGGGCGTTCCCTTCGGGGTATTCGCAACAGGACTCCGAGCGTCGCCCCCCTGAATCGACGCACTCCCCCCAACGTGCCCGAAATCACTCCGTTCCCAAGCCGGATCTCGATCCCGAGCCGACGTTTGCCGGCCCGATCGAGTCGGATGACGACCCCGAGCCTCGGCGACAATCCGCCGCGCGGCCCCCGGTTCAGACACCGGTCGAAGATCCGCCACGAACGGTGATTGAAGAAGCCGACGAACCGCTGGTCACGGAGACCGACACCACCCCGGAACCGAACGACCTGCAGTTGCCTGACGAGCCGGCGACCGACGCTGTGGAAAGTCCCGTGCCTCCCCGCTCGCTGGTGTCTGTCGACACGAGCGATGAAACCGACGAGCCAGACGCCGTCAGCGACGTCGGCCCCAGTCCTTCGCAGGAAACCGGCCCCGACCTGGAAGCGATTTCCAGCGCCAACACGGAAAAGGAGGAGGCTCACCAGTCGATGGAAGCTCCCGTGGTAGCGCCCCCGGCGGATCCCGATATCGCGCGACTGGAGACGACCGATGACCCAGAAGTTCCCCCGATGCCGCGTGAATTGCCCACCCCGGATTTTCCAGGTCGGGCCGCCGAGCCGGCTCAGGGACCGGACAAGAGCTTCAGCGATTCCGTGGTTCCCCCAGAGCCGGCCGCTCAGACGAAGCCGTTGAAAGCCGCGACGCCGACCCCGTTGACTGCGGTTCGGGTGTTTCGTCCCAAGTACCTGCCTGTCACGACGCTGCTCGCGGAGATCGAACCCCGCTTGACGGCGGGCGTGGGCAAGGTCGCCGCTTCGGAATACGCCCCCTCGTCGGCAAGCATCCAGACAAACCGCGGACGCAATGCGAACCAGGGGGCGATTGTGGTGAAAGACACCGCTGACGCGCTGGAACGGATTGAACAACTGGTCGAACGATTGGATGTGCCCAGTCAGGTCAACGCGGAATTCGCGGTCGACATCACTGCGGTCGGCGTGCGTCTGGGGAACGGTCCCCGCGAGGGAATCGACCTGGAACAGCTTTCCAAATACGACGTGGGATTCTCCCTGCATTCGGTTCATGAAAGTCTGGCGACCGCCAATGGCGTACGCTGCTCGACCTGCCCCGGCGGTCGCGCGAATGTGGCGCTCAAACTCGCCGTTCTTTCGGGAGAGGAACATCGCATGTTGCAGGAATTGCGGACCAACGGCCCCTTGCAGGCTCTGGCCCGGTCGCGGGTGACCATGCGTGACGGCGAAGCGTCCCGGCTGGTGGTTGAACAAGACGACGAAACCGGCCGACCCGATCCCCGGCGGGCTCGCTGCCTGGGAGTGCGGCCCGTCATGCTGAGTGACGGCGCGATGCGGCTGGAACTGCTCCCCTGCGTCGATGAATCGGGCGCACCCGTGGAAGAAGTGGGAGATCAACTCAAATCGGTTGGTGAAGTGGTTCTGAAACGGGGTGAGACCGCGGTCTTCGCCGGCATGATCGACGAGGAATTGGTCGCTCCCAAATCGCATCCCCGCATCTTGGGGAACAGCCGGCGGACCGCCCGGTCGACGATGGAACGGACCGAGTGGTTCTTCCTTGTCACGCCTCGAATTCCCACCGCGAACGACTTGGCGAAACAACCGCGAAAGGCTCGATCCGTGAAACAAACCGCCGGTCGATAACTTTCTGACTTCACTCCGAGGCCCGCCACCTGCGATAATGATCCTGCTGTTGCCGATTCTCTCCGCGACCAGGATCTACGCACGATGCGCGACTTGATGAGTGCCGACCGTGGGACTGATATTCGAATCGAGGCCAGTTCAACTAGAACGCGATGGACACGATCCATCGCGTTCTGGGCGTTGATGGTCGCGTTGTTCACCAGCGGTGCCTCGGCAGAAATCGCAGGAAAGAAGGGGGAGGAGGCCGAGGCGAAGAAACTGCGACTCTCGCCGACCGCGACCTTCCAGAGCTTCCCCGAGTGGGTGGCCTGCGTGGCGTTTTCTCCCGACGGGAAGACACTGGCGGCGGGAAGTTACGGTGTCGTGCGGCTGTTCGACATGGAATCGAAGTCGGTCGTGGCCGACCTGCGTGAGCCGGCGGGGTTTGTCAAATCGCTGGCATTTTCCCCCGATGGCCGCTTCCTCATCAGCGGGAGCTACCAGCAGGCGGCGGTCTGGGACACGACCAGTCGCGAAAAACTGAGGGTTCTCAAGGGGCATCGTGGTTACGTTCTGTCGATCGCGTTCGCCAGTTCGGGAGATCGCTTCGCCACCGGCAGCGATGACGAATCGGTCCGGTTGTGGTCGGTCGATCAACCCGACTCGCTGTTGACGCTACGGGACTTCCGCTACCCGGTGAATGGGGTCGCGATCAGCCCGGCGGGAGATCTGCTCGCCGTTGCCACCGGTGACGCAAGTCGGCCGGCGAAGAAGGGCGAAACCATCCTCATGACCACATCGGGCGAACTGCTGCATCGCCTGGAAGGACACGAGCGCGGGGTGAACTCGGTCGCGTTCTCGGCTGATGGGCAATTACTCGCCAGTGGCAGTGCCGACGAGACCATTCGACTGTGGAACACCAAAACCGGCGAAGCGGCTCGAACCCTGGAGGGACACTCCCGTCCCGTGAACAGTCTCGCCTTCCTTCCCAACGGGCGGTACTTGATTTCGTGCAGTGGCGGTCGAGCGCAGGGGGGTAATGAAGTCAAAGTGTGGCGGGTCTCGGACGGCAAAGATCTGGGGGCTCTCGCAGCCCATTCCGCCCCCGTCTCCAACCTGAGTTTGTCGAACGACGCGAAATGGCTGGCGACCAGCAGCCTCGACAAATCGGTCAAACTGTGGGATGCGGCAGCCCTCGTCAAGGCGACCGGTGATTCGATCTCGCTGGTTGGTTCCGACGTCTTCGGACTCGCCGACACTCTGTTCAAACCCAAGACCGGCGGCGCGTCGAAGATCGCAACACCGAAAGAAACGCCGAAAGAGACACCGCCGGCCGTCAAACCGACCGAGGAACCGGCCCCGGAAAGCGACCGCCCAGCCGCTCCAGAACTGCCCACCACCGCGACCGGCGCGGTCGCGGTGGCGAACTTCGCGTTGGCCGCTCAGGGGAACGAAAACGCCGCCGAGGCGGAACCGAAAACGATTCGGGTCGGCATCATCGGTCTCGACACGTCGCACGCGACGGCATTCACGCAGATTTTGAACGATCCCGAAGCGAAACCCGACGTGGCGCGGTGCCGGGTTGTGGCGGCGTATCCCAAGGGAAGCCCCGACATCAAGTCGAGTACCGTTCGTGTCCCCGAGTACACCGAGATTGTCAAGAAGCACGGCGTCGAGATTGTCGATTCGATCGAAGCGCTGATTTCGAAAGTCGACGTGGTGCTGCTGGAAACGAATGATGGCCGGCCGCACCTGGAGCAGGTTTTGCCTGTTTTGAAAGCGGGAAAACCAGTCTTCATCGACAAGCCGATCGCCGGCTCGCTGACCGACGCGGTCGCGATTTTCGAGGCGGCTCGCCATTACAAAGTGCCGATCTTCTCGTCGTCGTCGTTGCGATACTCCAGCGGTGCCCAGGCGATCCGCCGGGGGGAGACGGTGGGTGAAGTGAAGGGATGCGACGCCTACAGTCCCTGTTCGCTCGAAGAGACGCATCCGGACTTGTTCTGGTATGGGATTCATGGGGTGGAAACCCTGTTCACTGTGATGGGGGCAGGCTGTGAGTCGGTGACACGCATCAACACCCCGGGCGTCGATTTCGCCGCTGGCGTGTGGAAGGGAAACCGCATCGGAACGTTCCGTGGAATTCGTTCTGAAGCCGGGGGAGGCGCTTCGGGTTACGGTGGCCAGGCGTTCGGAGCGACGAAGATCGCCCCGATTGGCTCTTACGAGGGTTACCGCCCGTTGCTGGTTGTGATCGTGCAATTCTTCCGCGATGGCAAAGCCCCAATCGCCGAGCAGGAAACTCTGGAGATCTACGCCTTCATGGAGGCGGCCGACGA
>JAPLOC010000355.1 GCA_026692825.1 Planctomycetota bacterium
CGGCGACGACGCGTTTCTTGGCCATGGCGGAAACTTCCGGTGGGAAACGGTGAATTTTGGAAATCACCAGTCAAACGCAGATGGGCAGCGGGTGACGGGATGGTGTGGGTGTTGGCGCGGGACGAGATCAAACGCCGTTGCGGGCCCGTTCGACCGCCGTCTCCAGCACGCGACGAACCAGAACTCCGACAAGGTGCGACCGGAATTCCTTAGTGCCGCGCATGTCGTCGATCGGCGTCGCGATCTTCTGGGCAGCCGCAGCCGCGAGTTCGTACGCCTCGGCTCCTGCGGTCTTGCCGGCGAGCAGTTCACTCGCCTCTTTCGCGAACAGCGGTGTCGGGCCGACTGCTCCCAGCCCAATCCGGGCGGAAACGATCGTTTCCCCGGCGGCGTCCAAAACGACGGACGCTCCGACTCCTACGACCGCGATGTCCATCTCGTTACGCGGGATGAATCGCCGATAGTGCGACCCGCTGTGGTCGGGACGCGCGGGGAACTTCAGTTCCACCAGCAATTCCCCAGCCTGCAACGCGTTCTTCCCCGGGCCGACACAAAATTCCTCGACGGGCAACTCGCGGCGGCCGTTCGGGCCGGCGATGACCGCTTTCGCTCCCAGAGCGATCAGCGACGGAATCGAGTCGGCGGCCGGGCCGGCGTTGCAGAGGTTTCCGCCAATGCTGCCACGGCTCTGAATTTGAATCCCGCCAATAATCCGAGTGCTGTCCACCAGCGCCGTGTAGGCACTGTTCAGGCCAGCATCGTTGTAAACACGGTAACAGGGGACGGCGGCCCCCAATCGCAAACCGCCGGTCGACATTTCCAGAACATTGAGTTCGGGAATTCGCTTGATGTCGACAACCAGCGCCGGCTGATGTCGGCCGACACGAATCTGATCAATCAAATCGGTTCCGCCGGCCAATGGCCGCGCGGTGCCATTGTGGTGGCTCAGAACTCTCACGGCCTCGGCAACTGAGGCTGGAGCTTCGTACTCGAAGTCACGCATCGTCGGTATTCCTCCCCGGGGGCAAGTGCAGTCGCATAGGGTAACGACTGGGAACGGTAGAGCAAGTGATCAGCCGCTGGAACTTTTCGCTTCAGTCCCGATCGGAACCGGAGACAATGCTCTTGACCACCTGCCGCAGGTCGCGCAGCGTCGCCGGCAGCGCGACCACGCGGGCATGCTCTGTCTCAGGTAGCCGCGATTTCTGATCGGCCTGCTCCACGGCCAGAACCAGCACGACCCCCACCTGGCGCGCCTCGGCGACTGCGGCCGCTTCGACATAGCCGCGGACCGCGTCGTCGCCAAACGCATCTCCCATAATGATCATACAATCAGGAGGCTGGTTATTGAGCCGGCTCAGCCCCCGCTGCAAGTCCGACAAAACCAGCACGCGAAACCCGTGTTTCGAAAAATACTCCCGCAGCAGGTTCTGATGTTTGGGCCGATCATCCAGGCACATCACCGTCATCAGCGGTTCATTCGAGATCGGCTGAGACGGAGAGGAATCCCCCAGGCCTTTGACCAGTCCCTCGCCGCTCGACAATTCCGTCAGCGCGAGCTTGAGATCGCGACACGCTTCTCCCGGAGTCTGGTATCGCAGGTTCGGATTCAGGTGCATCAGTCGATCGACAATGTTCGCAACCGACCGCGGCAGATTCGGTTCCAATTGACGAATCGGCTGCACATGCAAATAGCGGCTGAACTGACTCCGCTCGTTCCGATCGCGGGTCCGTGGCAGCGGAGGGATGCCCGTCAGTAGTTCGTAGAATATCGTCCCCAGAAAATAGAGATCGCTCCGCGGGTCGTCACGCTGCGCACCGGTGTTCTTTTCCAATGTCGCGTATTCCAGCGCCCGAGCGGCGCTTTCCGTCTCCCCCCCCTCTTCGCTGATACTCGCCAGCCCGAAATCGACCAGTTTGGCCACTCCGTTGCTACTCATCAGCACATTGGTCATTTTCAAGTCGCGATGCGTCGCGCCTTTCGTGAGGGCGTAATTCAACCCCTCGGCCATGTCCAGCACGCACTTCGTCGCCTCCAACGGCTCCAGTTTTTTCCGAATGGTGATGAAATCGCGAAGATTGCCCCCTTCGACAAACTCCATCGAAATGTAATGCTGCCCCTTGTCTGCGGCGACTTCGTAGATTGGCACGATATTGTCGTGCCGCAGCGATTTACCCAATTCCGCCTCACGACGGAACTCCTCGACTGCCTCGCGGTCTTCGCAATAGCGTTGCCGCAGAACCTTCAGACCGACCATCTTCCCCGTCCGCACGTCGCACGCCCGGTAGACACGGGCGAAGCTGCCGGTCGCGTTGCGGTACAACAGGCGAAACGGCCCGAGGACGAGATCTGCGAGTTCTCCCCGCCGCACTTTGCCCGATTGCAGCGAGGTGAGCGTGCCTTTGGTTTCGAGCCACGAAATGACCGCTTCGGCGTCTTTCGTCTGTGGTCCCAGCTCGCTGAGGCAGAGATCGATCTGCATTTGCGGCACCAGTTGCAGGCGCACCAGTTGGCGGCAGAGATCGTCAACCTTGGGAGCGGCCATGCACCAATCGCCTGTACCCCCGATGTTCCACGGGGGTCATGCAGAATTTCGAGGGAAGTTCACAACACGGAATCATCTTATCGGCGAAAGCAGTTGAGTCAAATCCGGGAAACGGGATTGGTTTCTCCTCCTGCTTGACGCCCCGGATTCGCCCGACCTAAGATTTTCTGACTCAATGAAGGTTCTTCCTGTGCAGATCTACATCAATGGCGAACCGCGCGACGTGGTCCCGGACCTGACCGTCGCCCGGTTGCTCGCCGACCTGAAACTCGAACCGCGTTACCTCGCCGTCGAGCGGAATCTGGTGCTGATCCCTCGTCGACAGCATGCCGACTGTGTGCTTCAGGCGGAAGACCGCGTGGAAATTGTGACGCTCGTAGGAGGCGGTTGATGTTGGTGACAGAGTTTTTGGCGGCGGACGCACCCCTGGTGGTCGGATCCCACGCTTTTTCGTCGCGGTTGATTGTCGGCACGGGAAAATACGCGACGTATGACCTCATGCGCGACTGCCTGGAACTTTCGGGTTCGGAAGTGATCACCGTGGCCGTTCGGCGGGAACGGCTGATCGACAAAGAGGGACGCAGCATCCTCGATTTTATCGATCTGAAGCGATACACGATCTTGCCGAACACGGCGGGTTGCTTCACTGCGGAGGACGCCGTCCGCGTCGCCCGGTTGGGACGGGAGATTCTCGACGGACTGGAGAACCCTGGAGCGGACTGGGTGAAACTGGAGGTTTTGGGTGACAAAAAGACACTGTTGCCCGATCCGGTCGCGACGTTGGAAGCGACCAAGGAACTCGTGAAGGATGGATTTCAGGTTCTGGTGTACACGACGGACGATCCAATCACGGCGCGGCGGCTGAAAGATGCCGGGGCCGTATCGGTCATGCCCGCTGGCAGTCCCATCGGAAGCGGACAGGGAATCTTGAATCCGAACAACATTCGCATTTGTCTCGAATACCTGAAAGAGGGGGATGCGAATTATCCGGTGATCGTCGACGCGGGGGTGGGAACGGCCAGTGACGTCGCGTTCGCGATGGAACTCGGCTGCGACGGCGTGTTGTTGAACACTGCGATCGCCAGCGCGGCGGACGCGAAGAAGATGGCGGTCGCGATGCGCTACGGTGTACACGCCGGCCGCCTGGCTTCGCAATCGGGTCGGATCCCGCGCAAGTTGTACGCCACCGCATCCAGTCCTGAAGTTGGTACGATTTCACCGTTGCTCCGTTAATCGCGTTCGACTGCCCGAAGAGGTTCTGCGCCATGCGAAACACGTTGACAAAATTCGGCTGGCTCTTCGCGGGAATTCTAGCGGGGGTTGTGACCCCCCAGTTTTTTGCTCCTCCGGCCGCCGACGCCTCCCGACAAAAGGCCGTTTCGGAACCAGTTCCTACACTCCAGCAACTTGCCGCTGGTGAATTGCCAATTGTCGATTTGACCTGGACGCTGAACGATCGCAATCCGTATTGGCCCGGCGAGAACTATGAACCGTTCCGTTTGAAGACGATTGCGACACTGGGAAAAGACGGCGTGCTGTCGAAGTCGATTTTCACTCCCGAACATTTGGGGACACACCTCGACGCCCCGAACCATTTCGAAAAGAACCAGCCGTCGGTCGACGAGATCACGCCGGAGGCATTTTTTGGTCCGGGCGTTGTGATCGACGTCGCGGCCGAGTCGGAAGCGGATCCCGATTTTCTCCTGTCCATCCAACACATCGAACAATGGGAACGGACTAACGAGCAGGTTCCAACGGGAGCGATAGTGTTTCTGAAAACCGGCTGGGGTCGCCATTGGACCAACTACCCGCGATACAAGAATCAGGACGCGATGGGCAAAATGCACTTTCCGGGCTATTCGGTCGAGGCGGTGCGGTTCCTGATCGAGAAACGCAAGATCCGTGGGATTGGAATCGATACGCTGAGCATTGATCGCGGACTCTCGCGAGAATTCGCCGTTCACCATGCGCTCAACGCCGCTGGCCGATATGGGCTGGAAAACGTCGCCCGGCTCGAGGAACTCCCGGCCAGTGGATTCCACGTGTTTGTCGCGCCGGTCAAGGTGGAAGCGGGGACCGGAGGACCGACTCGGATATTCGCGATCCTCCCGCCGAAGCCGTAGGGAGTTTGGTCGGATGTCGAGTGAGGAAGGCTCTTGGAGTGCGGGATCTCGATCCCGCCTTTCCTTCATCCTCCCTCGGCATCCAGCGAGTACACAAGACATTCTGCCGAGGCGGCGGAAAATGGTTCGTGGTGTTGATGGAAGCAATCAGTCGTTCCAGAACCGTAGACGGTTTGAGGTTATGAACGCGCAATGCGACAGATAACAGTCGGCGTGACTGCTGGGAGGTGGAGTGAGGACAAACGAAAGGCGGGGACAAGGCCCCGCCTTTCCTTCATCCGACATCGACAATCGGCAGACAGAAACAACTCTCGACCGGAACTTCCGATCGTTGCCCGCTGCTGTTTTGTGCCGCGTTGGACCGGCTGCCTCGGCAGGGAGCTGACTTCGCCCGCTGCGAGACATTGTGAGGTAGAACGAAAGGCGGGATCGAGATCCCGCAGTCCATAGAGTCGCCCTACGCCAATATCGGCGTGATCACGCTCCCTCCCACGTCCGTCAGACGGAAATCTCGCCCGTTGAAGCGGTACGTCAGGCGTTCGTGATTGAATCCCGCCAGATGTAGCAGGGTCGCGTGCAGGTCGTTGACATGCACTTTGTCGACCACCGCCTTGTACCCGAACTCATCGGTCGCGCCGTAGTGAAATCCCCCCTTTACACCCGCTCCCGCGAGCCAGATGGTAAACCCGTTCGGTTTGTGGTCGCGACCTTTGGCCCCCTGTGAATCCGACGTCCGGCCGAACTCTCCCCCCCAGATGACCAACGTCGAATCCAACAGGCCGCGAGCCTCCAGGTCGGCGAGCAGTGCGGCCGCTGGCTGGTCGGTGTGCATTCCGCACGAGCGGTGGTTGGTTTCGACGTCGCTATGGCAATCCCACGGCACATCCGCGACGCTGCCATCCCCACCGACCCCTTTCCCCGCGAAAATCTGCACGTATCGCACGCCGCGCTCGACCAGCCTGCGGGCGATCATACACTGCCGCGAAAACGTCGCGCATTCGGGATTCTCCATCCCGTAGAGCTTGTGCGTCGCCTCCGATTCCTTGGTGATATCGAGCGCCTCGGGGGCCGCCATCTGCATGCGGTACGCCAGTTCGTACGACGCGATCCGCGATGTCAGATCGGTCTGCGTGGGACGGGTCGCCGCGTGTTCTTCATTGAGCTGTCGCAACAGCGACAACTGCGCCCGCTGTTGAGAGTCCGACTGCCGCGCGTCGCGACTCAAGTTGTCGATCGCCTCGCGCCGACCCGCCGCCAGTGCCAGAGCCTGATACGTCTTCGGCAGAAAACCAGCCGACCAAATCTGGTCGTCGCCGCGGGGGCGTGTGTCGTGGAGGACCACGAAGGACGGCAGATTCTGATTCTCGGTCCCGAGGCCATAGGTCAGCCACGAACCCAGACTGGGAAGTCCGGGACGGTTGGTACCACACATCAGCTCAATCGACGCCGGGGCGTGATTGTTCTGCCGCAGGTGCATGCTGTGCAAAAAGGTCATCTTGTCGACATGCTTCGACAAATGGGGAAAGAGATCAGAGACCCACGTGCCCGATTGGCCATGCTGCTTCCAGGCGAACGGAGATTTGAGCAGCTTGCCGCTGGTGTCGAAAAAGCCGGTCTTGGGGTCGGCACCGGCGAGCGGTTGCCCATCCCGCGCCTGCAGTTCGGGTTTATAGTCCCAGGTGTCGACCTGCGACGGGCCGCCCGTCATGAACAGCCAGATGATCGACTTCACCTTCCCAGGAAACTCCGGGGGGCGGGCCGCCAGTGGATTCGCGGAAGTCTGCTCGTGCAGCAGCGACGCCAGCGCCAACGAACCAAAGCCCAGCCCCGCGTGCTGCAGGAATCGTCGACGGTTCGGGAGAGCGAGTTCGCCGGGGAGAAAGTAGCTCGACATGATGCGGTCCGCAGTGGGCGATCGGGGAAAGGCGATGGGCCGGTTGTTGGAAGGGAATGCGCGAGTGACCGTCGGATCAGTCGACGTACACAAACTCGTTGAGGCACAACAGCACTTGGCAGAATTCGACCAGGGCCGCTTTCATCGCCCCGGGATCCGATCCCGATTGCTGTTCGATGTAGGTCTGCATGCGATTTCGCTCGGCGTCGGATGGCAACCTCCCAAACGCGACTCGGTACGCCTGCTCGATCGCACCAGGAAGCGGGATTTCAGGACTCGGTCGTACGCGCTGTGCCAAACGTTCGGCTTGCTGCCGGACAAACGGTGAGTTCATGAGCGCGAGCGCCTGTGTCGGGACGGTGGTACTGATC
>JAPLOC010000356.1 GCA_026692825.1 Planctomycetota bacterium
CAACGCCAGGCAGGCGACGAGCGCAGCCACCAACGGGCGACGGTCAGTACGGTCTCTATTCCGTTCTATCGTCGACGAACCCGCAAGTGAAGTCGTTTTCGCGGGCGTTTCTTCGTACGAGGTATCGCGCGGCGTCGTGACGATCGTACCTTCTCTTTCTCCTGTTTGATCGGCGCATGAATTTCCGTGACGGCCCGCATTTGGTTCACTCGACACCGAAACTCCGGACGTCGGATCCATTGATCTGCGGTCGTCATCCGGTTCAATCCAATGCCTGTTCGATTTTGGTTCTCTACGACCGCGCGACTCGTTTGCCATTCCGCCGGGCCGACGCCGACGTTTGCGCCGAGATTCGGTCCGGTTGCCTCCGGTCAACACAACCGCCGCGGCGACCGCCATCGCCAATGTCGCCCACGGTGGCGATGCGCTTTCTTCGACATGGGAGTCTGATGGCTCCGCCCGCACGAACCAGACACCGACTACCACTTGCGTTTCGGCCACGAAACAGTTCTTCGACATGCCACCGACGCCCCCAATGACTCCTGTGGCACCGGTAAGTACTTTTAGGGGATCCCCTTCTTGCACTCCCTCGACGAGATCCCTACCTGAAGCGACGGTATCGACAAATGATATCGCTTTGGCCACGTAACCACATGGATTCGATTGGCCGATCGCCATTTTGCCCGCTTCGACGCCAATTTGAGCGCCCAGATTCGCCGCTCCGTACGCTCCACCATTTTCGGCAATCAGATCCTGAACATGTTGGTCCAATTCGGGAATCAACCCGGCGGTCGCCGCATTGACGACCATCGCCCCGCCATGACTAACTCCGGTCGCCGCCCCGCTGGCGACGGCAAATGGGTCCGCCGCCGCGCCTCTCAGTGTCTGAAACTCCCGTTCAGCAGCATCCGTTAGCGAATTGAACAGGCGACCCAACGCCCCCTGGTTTGCGATGCCAGACGTCGTACTCACTCCGCTCGTCAGAAATTCCGCGTACGTATCATACGTGAACCCGTCGACGGTATACGGAGTATCTCCATTCATCCCACTCGGATCCACAAACATCGTCGTCGAATTCGCCACATATCGGCTCAGATTCACATCCCCGGCGGCGAAACCCAGCGGGTCTTCGCTCAGGAATCTTCCGACACGGGCGTCGTACCAGCGGGCACGGTAGTAGTACAAGCCGGCGTCGGCATCCCATTCCCGGCCCGTGTAGGCGAAGAGCGGCTGCCAGGTGGTGTTCGTTTGGCTCTTGATCTGCCCAAACGTGTCGTAGACGACGTGATTGACGCCCGTTGTCGTGTTTGTGCCGCTGGTGTACTGCACCAGATCGTGCACCGAGCCGAGGTTGTCGGTGAGGCTCCAGGTGACCGTTCCCGAACCGTTTTCGTCTGCGAGAATCTCGTCGACGTTCGGGCCCACCAAGTAGCGGTTGGTCACAGCGCCTGCGGCGTTATACGCCAGCACGAGGTCGTCGCCATCGTAAACAAACCGCTGCGTCGTGTCGTATGTACCATTGCCGTCGGCATCGACCTGCCGGCCGATCCGACGGTCGAAGATGTCGTAGGTGTACGCGACTTGCTTGGTCAGCACGCCGGCGGAGGTGTACGACGCCACGCTGGTCAACCGGTTGTGGTTGTCCCACACGTACAGTTCGTATTTGCCGGTGGCGATCTCCGTTCGCCGGGTCCGGTTCCCCTCGGCGTCGTAGTGGTAGTTGTACACTCCGTCGGAATTCAGTCGATTGTTCGTACCCGTGCTATAGCCCGATACGGTGCGGTTGCCGTTGGCGTCGTACATCAGGCTCTCGTTCGCTTGCGACGTGTGGGTGGCACCGGTCACTTGGCTCGAGGCGTCGTAGGTGTAGGCGTCGGTTCCGTCGTTCGAGGTCTGCTGCGTTGGTCGACTCAGCGCGTCGTACGACCACGTGTACGAGTTGAAGGTCGTGGAGCCCTTGGCGTGCGCGAGGCTGGTGATTCGACCGGCACCGTCGTAGCCGTAACTGCTGGTCGCGACAAGCTGCGTGCCGGCCAGGTCAACGGAACGTGTGACGCTGGTGTACTGCCCGACGCCGTTGTACGCGAAATCGACCCGTTTGGCAGCGACGGCGTTCCCCCCGGTCTGACTTTGCTGCGTGATCTGGGTGATACGGGAGAGGGAGTCGTAGGCGTATTTGTTCTGGAAGTCGGCGGTCTCGTTGACGCTCGCGCTCAACTGTGTCCGCCGTTTGAGACTGTCATAACCACTCGTCAGCACCACACGGGGCACGTTCGGCGTTCCCTGGTTGTCGACGCTGGTGACCAGACCGTTGGCGTTATTCATGTCGGCGTACGCTGCGGCGTTGTCGTTGGCGGTGGTAAAACGGTTGGCGAACTGGGGAGAAGGTCAATCCAGTCAATTTGACTTGAGTGCGTGAACGGCCGCCTTGATTGATGATTCGAAATCACTCAATCTGAGACGAACAACTTCCAAAGAACCCAGCGGCGCGATGTCAATTGAAGCCTCGTGAGTGCTGTGTTCCAAGCGCACCTCGGCAAACAATTTGTTGTTACACCAAACCTCAGCGACCAACGATGTTTCGTCGGGATTCGACGTGACGAGTACTTCCCAGTTGTTAATTGTCATCGGATTATTGGCTCCAAGACTCCGATAAATGTCCCGTTGTTGGTAAATCGAAGTCCACGTCCGTCAGGCCCCACAACCTCAATAATATCGCCATATCTTGCGTGGTGGCGAGTTCGAGTTGCACTTTTCGGATCCGTAAGAATGTCGTCGATCATGTCCTGTGCCATCTTGTTTCGTGATGCGGCGTCTCCTTTCAGTTTCGGCCACACGCTGGTCGGCCGTGGAGAGTGCTTATCGATCGCACGGGCAGCGTTGGAGACCTTCCCTCCTGATGTACTGGCACCAGCGCTACTGGAAAGGTCCGTCCGCGTTGGTGACGTATAGTTTGAGTTATGAACTGCGACCGGAAATCGACCGCTGTCCTCAGCGACTAAATACGTGTGCCAATCGGCGACCCGCATGTTGAAGACTGCCACAGATGTGGGCAGGTCTTCTCGATCCGTCGAAGCAAGCCGGGCCGGGCGACCAATTGCATCGCGCAACGTGTCGTCGCTTGTGAGATCACCCGCCTCGACCCAACCGCGATTCTCCGTCCAGAATGGGTGTTCGTCAGTCGTTTGCAGCGTCTGCTGCTCTCCGGCGACGGTGTCAATCCGCAAAACACGTAAGTGGGTCGACTGGCGGCGAAACGTCTCCTCAATCGGCTTCAGCGCCTGCTCACCGGTTTGTTCGTTCCAGGCCAGAACTTGCTCACCCACAACGAGATCTTCGATATTCTTCGTTTCGAACCGAATCTCTGAATCGGCCGCGCCGGGAGTCATCATGCCTGCGGTTGTGGCGCGTGGGCTCTGGTTTCCTCCGCCGGTGAAGAATACGGTCATCAACGCCAGG
>JAPLOC010000357.1:0-2911 GCA_026692825.1 Planctomycetota bacterium
CCGATATGCAGCGGGGCCACCAGTGGATTCCGATCTGAGCGTATAGGTGGACTTTAAGTCTGAATCACCGTCCATAGACAACTCGCAATCCAGATCGATCAATCCGTCTGCATCGTGATCGACACTAACGTGTACAGAGTTAAGCGCCGGAATACTGGTGACAATCAGGTCAACTACGCCATCGCCACTACGATCCAGATGCACACTCAGTAGCCGACGACTGTTAAAATCCATTACAATTGCCACTGAGCGTGGCGAGTTGCCGATAAGATCACAGGAGAGAACGCACACGTGAACAGCATTTCCAGTTCGGAACCAGAGACAAAACGTAACGTAACATACCACTACGGCACCAACCACACGAGTAAGCTGCTGTGACCGCGACATGTCTACTCCTCCCGTATCCCCCCAGTAGTTGGATCCCCAAGTTCATGCACTTCTGTAAGGCCACAGTCAACTCGAATCCGCTGACACTCTGCGGGTGCATATCTCGCGATCCAATTGACAAGCTCCTTTTCCAATTCGACAGGGATGTCGTCTCTGTTGCCGCAACTATTATGAGCCGGGCCAAGTACCGTGCTGCCGCCACCGTGATACGCACAGAACTTTGCCACCATTTCCCTGAGCAAGCAGTCAACATACGTCATCAACTTGTTATAATTGTGCTTCTTCGAAATTCCCATTACCCCAAAGGGGCCTGCGATTCGGCTCCAGTGCTCACTCAACCAGTTGTCGAAATAGCGGCGCCCCATGCGCATTAGGCTACCACTCGGTGGGTATGCATCTGACCGTTTAAGCCAGTAAGGCGCGCCGGCACCGCAAATTGTGATTGCATGATATGCCTCCTCCATGGCAATCTTCCACCACTTCACAAAGTCACCTGAGCACAGTTGCCGACTGTTGGCACATAGCTTGATTCCGCTTCCAAAGATCGACTGGTAATAGCCGCCAATCCGTCCGCTATCAAAACATGAACCTGCTGTTACCTTTGTACGGGATCGTAGACAGCCTTTTTTTACGGCGCAATCAACTAACCTTCCGAAATCAGACATCCAAAGTTGCGGCAGCATCGAGTCCGCCTTCGACTGGCACGGATCCGTCGGAATATAACGGCATTGTTGCAAATACAATGGTGTTGGCATCTCACGGCCAGAAGGATCGGTTAACGCGATCGGGCGATTCGCCACGTATACGTACAGCGAGGCGATTGTAAAGTCTCTGAAATCGGGGTCGGTTGACGACCAAATGCCGAGGCGTGCGGATAGTACTCGGTGGCGGATATAGTACGTGATGGCAATGTTGGTGTCGCGGACGACACCAAGTTCCCCGTTCCACAAGAGCAGTCCTTCGCTGCCAGGGTCTGATGCCTTTTCGGAACCCCACGCATCATACGTCCACATACCGATAATCGATGCGGATTCGCTCGTCGAAAATCGAGTTGAATTTGTTGCATCGAAAATATGATATGAATTTGTTCCATTAGTGGTGGTCGCAATTAAATTCCCATACTGCTGTGGCTCACTAGTGTAGACCGTCGCCACGATGTTGCTACCATCTGCCTCTGCGAGGTAGTTCTGTTCATCCCAGATGAAATTCGTCGTGCCAACACTCGCGTCCTTTTGCACCCGCAGCAAATCCGGGTGATACGCAATCGTCACCCTTGTGGCGTTTGGCAGCTTGTACAGCGTCGGTTGGTTCTCGTAGTTCCAGACGGTCGTCGTGATCGTGCCGGCTGGCGTCTTCTCCTTCGCCTGGTTCCCCGCCGCGTCGAACGTGTAGGTCGTCCGCCCGCTCACGTCCTGGCCGTACTTCAGTTGATTGGCAGCGTCGTAGGCGTAGGTCGTGCGGGTGCCCGATTCGTTCTTCGCGAGCCGGTTCCCCAACGGGTCGTAGCTGAATGTGTTCCGGAACGGCGTCGTCCCCGTGCGATTCTCGCCGGTGAGCTGGTACAGATTGTCATAGAGCCACGTTACCCGGCTGCCATCCGCCTCGGCGACTGCATAGCGGTTTCCGGCCGGGTCGTATTTGTAGTCGTACTTCGAGATGTACGTGCCGTTCGGGAACATGTTCGCCAGCGTCGTCAGATTGTCGGCGGCGTCATACGTGAAGCTGGCGCGGGTGCCGTTGGCCAGGCGCTTGACCGTGCGGCGTGAGGCAGCGTCATAGGCGTAGCTCGTGCGATCCCCTTCGGGGTTGATCAGCCGATCGATCCGGCCGCCGCCATCGTAGCGGTAGGTGAACCGCCCGCCGGTGGGGGCGACCATCACCGCGCGCTGACCAACCGCATCCCACGAATAGGTGATTCGGAAGCTCGGCGGTGAGGTAACCGTGCGCATCTGCGACAGTTCGTCGTAGGTCGTCGTGTATCGCCCCGTCTCGTTCTCCATTCTAGTCCGCAGTCCGAGCGAATCATAGACGAATGTCGCCCGGGTGCCGTCGCCGTACTTGCGGCCGGTGACATTCTGGTCGGCATCGTAGAGGTAGGTCGTGCGGTAACCCCGGGCGTCGAGTCGCAGCGTCTGATTGCTGGCGGCGTCGTAAGCCGACGTCGTTCGCCGCCCCAGCGGGTCGATCCACTGAGTTCTGCGGCCTGCCTGGTCGTAGGTGAACGTGTTCCGCCCACCATTCGCGTCCCACAGCGCCTTCGTCTGGCTGGCAGCGTCGAAGATTGTCGTCGTGCGGTAGCCGAGGGTATTGATGGTCGCCACGCTCCGCCCCGCCGCGTCGTACAGACTGGTGGTGAGCCGGCTGTTGGCATCCTGGATACGCCGTCGCTGTCCGGCGGCGTCGTAGGACATCGTCGTGCGGTACCCCAAGGGATTGACTCCCGCCACGACGCGACTGGCGGCATCGTAAATCGTGCTGTTGCGGTACCCGAGCGGGTTTTGGCTGGCAACTCCCCTCCCGGCGA
>JAPLOC010000357.1:2947-5215 GCA_026692825.1 Planctomycetota bacterium
CTACGTCGTGCGGTTGCCGAAGGGATCAATGTTGCAGAAACAGCGGCATTACGGGCAGTACGTCGCCAATCGAAAAATGCTCCCCAGAGGGCCGAATGACGGTATCCGCCGCATACGATGCGAATGGCATCGGCCGCCCTGGCGGTCACGTGTATTCGCCTCCCGTCACCTCTTCCCACCTCGATCCACGCATGCTGGAAATCGTGAAGAATCCCGGCCGACACTGTGACAAATCTCGAGTGGGCATTGTGCGATTTCGGTTAACTCGCGTGAAAGTCCGCGACCACGATGGTGACGTTGTCGCGCCCTCCCGCCGCCAGCGCCTGATCCCGCAGTGATTCGCACGTTCGTTGAGCCGGGTAAATCGTATGGAGGGCTGCCCGCAACTGTTCGTCGGTCACCATGTCGTATAGACCGTCGGAACAGAGCAGCAACCGATCACCCGGTTCCAGTTGATGGTACGCGCTCTCAATCGACACCTTGTCGTTGTCGCACCCAAACGCATTCGTGAGAATGTGCCGGAATTTCGTGGTGTCCTCTTTGGGAAGCCCCATTTCTTTCTGTTTCTGCGCCATGGTTTGTTCGGTCGTCAGGTGTAGCAGTTTGTCCCGACGACTGAGATAGGCCCGCGAATCTCCGACGTGGGCGATGATCACGTGCCAGCCGACAACGTACGCGCAGGTCCATGTGGTTCCCATGCCGGCGGTTGCCGCATCCTTCCGCGAGTGCGCCAGCATTTGTTCCTGAATCTGCACGGCGATGCGCTTGAGTGTTTCCTGGATTTTCGGCCAATCGCGCGGATCAAATTTCATCAACCACTGCGCCTGCCGGCTCGCGAGATCCCAGCCAAACCGCAACACCAGTTCGCTGGCGACCTCGCCGCAGTTTCCCCCTCCCAGCCCGTCGGCGCCAATCAGCACATACGCTTCGTCATCCGGCAATTCGCCTGGCTGGGCATTGAGGCTAGTCAGGAGAATCTTGCGGGAACGGGTCCGACGCACGACGGCGTAATGATCTTCGTTGTTTTTCCGAACTTTACCGGGGTCGGTGATCGCGCCAAACTCGATTCTTGGATTGGCGAGCAAGTCAAACGTCGGCCGGTCGGCCTCAGCCAGCGCCTCGAGGGAATGAATCGAAGTCTCGCTACTCTCGGTCGACGCTGTCGCCATGATGCCGGTCTCATTCGGTCACGATTCCGCCAACGACGACCGTCGGCGCGTTCTATGAGGTTATTCGACACGACGTGGAAACGCCATGACAATCGCTCACACGAGTGCCTCCAGGAGAAAGGCCAGAAGGGTGGTTGAAGTCGAAGACTTTCCAGGAGTGTTGGGATTTCGCAGCAGGCGAAAACAAGTCGGTCTCACGCCGGTCCGAAACGGGAAAACTAAGAATTGCGAGTGAAAAAAGCGAACACGATTCTGGCATCGCTTCAGGATGCTGTTCCTGCCACGAAGGATTCCGGGGGTCTCCGCTGCGCTCTGACCCCCGGCTACTGTCTGGCCTCCCATTCGAGATGCAACGCGGCTGCGCCGCGATGAACTCATCAAAACCACGGATTTGATCTTGGACAGGTTCTACGAATCCACCGCCTCCTGGTCCTCAACCAGTTCCGCCTCGGCACTGCGGGTCTTGATCAGTCGAACCTGGTTACCCGTGGCGTTGTAGTCAACACGACTCATGAACGTTCGCATCAGGAGCAACCCTCGGCCACACGGTCGGTCGAGGTTTGCCGGGTCGGTTGGGTCGGGGAGACTGGTGGGGTCGAACCCCGGTCCTTCATCCCGAATCGTATAGACCGCCTCCGCCGGCGTGATCACCACCGAAACGTGAATTTGCCGCTCGGAATAGGGCAGCATCGCCGACCGTTCCATCGCCAGATTGTGGTACAGGTGATGATCCTGTTCACGCAGATCAGAACTGATTTCCAGGTTGCCATGATAGAAAGCGTTGAGCAACGCCTCTTCGACGGCGACCCCCAGCCGCAGGCATTCGGTCCGCGGGCAGAGCCGCATCCGCAAGGCTTCTTCGCGCAAATACCCGGCGACCGCCATGATCAACGACAAATCGTTCTCCAGGGAGAACGACGCTTCATAGCGGTTGAGCCGATTCATCAGGCGGGCTCGCCCACGAATTTCCTGTGATCCGGTCAGTACCCGATCAACGATCTCGAGCAGCTCGCTGCTGAGTACGCGTTTGGGGACGTAACTGGCTGCCCCTTTCTGCAACGCCTGGACGGCGAGTTCCTCGCTACCGCCGGATGTCATC
>JAPLOC010000358.1 GCA_026692825.1 Planctomycetota bacterium
CCGGTTTCCCAACGTCGCCGACCTTGCCGCCGCCGACGAACACGACGTCCTGCAACTGTGGGAAGGTCTCGGCTATTACAGCCGGGCCCGCAATCTGCGCCGAGCGGCGCAATCGATTGTCGAACATCACGCGGGGGTGTTTCCCAACGATGTCGCGCGGTTACAGGAATTGCCGGGCATTGGCCGCTACACGGCGGGAGCGATTCTGTCGTTCGCGTTCGACAAGCCGGCCCCCATTGTCGAAGCCAATACATTACGGCTGTATTGTCGGCTGCTGGGTTACGGCACAGATCCCCGGTCGGCCGAAGGGCAGCGCGTGTTGTGGAAATTCGCCGAGGAACTGGTCCCGCGTGATCAGCCCGGGGAGATCAACCAGGCGCTGATGGAACTGGGGGCGACTGTCTGCACCCCGGTGAACCCCGCGTGCGATGACTGTCCGCTGGCCACGTTTTGCGCGGCGAAGGAACAGGGAACGGTCGCAGAAATCCCGCTTCCCGCGAAGCGTCCGGAGATCACCGAGCTGGCGGAAGTGGCGGTCGTGTTGGCGCGGGGTGACCAGTTTCTATTGATGCGGCGAAAGCCGGGTGAACGCTGGGCCGGCTTGTGGGACTTTCTGAGATTCACCGAACACGACGCGGTCGGGGGATTGGAGCGTCATCTGCGCGACCGTTTCGGCCTGAAATCGAAACTCGGACTAGAGTTTCACACGTTGAAGCATAGTGTCACGCGCTACCGGATCACGTTGCGCTGCGTGCGGGCGAACTGGGTTGCGGGGGAACCGGTCGAGAAAGATCGGGAGTTCCGCTGGGTGAGTTTGAACGAACTCTCGGAGATGCCGTTACCGGTGACAGGGCGGAAGATCGCCCGGTTGTTGGCAAATCACGCCGCCAAGAACCACGGGTCGACATAGGCCGTCCCGACAGGGCGACGCCCAGCCTTGAAGCGTTTCGAATTTAGTAAACAACTCCAAACCCCCCGCTCGCATCCGACCAGACCCCCGCGAAGCTCCAGACGGGAACGTTCTTTTCGCGGGCGGGTTTCGCCACGGGGCGGTCGTTGGCTCGAAACACCTGCCAAGCCAGGTCGCCCCCCTTCTGCCAGCCGGTCCCTTCCGTCCACGCAAGTAGGACATCAGCCGCTTCGTTCACGGCGACCGCCGGCAAACGACGGGGCTGGCCGGTGCCCGGCACCCTGACGATCTTCGCCGGCTTTCCCGTCTGCTTGTCAATGCGGGTGAACTCGATTTGACCTTGCGTCTCCCAGGCGATGACGACCTGTTTTTCAGATTCCGCGAACGCGGCACTCGACATCGGGCAGGTGGTGATGCTCCACGGTCCAAGCGTCGCGGTGGAGAACGATTTTCCGCCGTCGCGCGATTGCAGCAGCGTCATGTCCCGGTTCTGCTTTTCTCTCGCGGATCGAAACAGAACATAGACATTGCCAGCCTGATCCGAACCCGCTTTCAGGCCACAACATCCGCACGCCCCTTCCGCCTTCAAATCAATCGACCGTTCCGGCGAGAACGTCTTCCCCTCATCTTCCGACCGCGCCAGCCAGACCCGGCGGTTTTCTTCCCCCGTACTCCCCGCGTGCCAGATCACATGGACGTTGCCATTCGGGTCGGCCGCCACCGAACTGCCACCATCCAGAACGTACGCCTTTCCAATCACGTCGCGTTGCGGCTCGAATTCAGTCCCCGCATCATTCAGGCGGCTGTACAGCAGGGGACTGTCATACTTCCCTGGTCCACGCGGTTCGGCTTTGCCAGATCCGTTCCACACCACATGCGGCCTGCCGTTTTTTCCCAAGGCGAGCTGCGCACCGCGGATCGAACCGACGGCGATCGCGCTTCCAGACTGACTGTTCACCTTGTGGAATTCGCCAAAACCGTCCGCGCCCGGTTCCTGCCGAGCATACCACACATCGCCAGCGGCCGGGTCTCCCCGATACGTCACCAAGTGGACAGCCCCCTGGGAATCGCGAACCACTTGGGGCTGAATCCCCTTGTTACCCAGGTGAACAACTTTGACCGCGGGAGTTCCTTCGGCACCCGGCAAACTCGTGGGGGCGAATGTCAGGCCGACAAGTGTTGTCGACAGAACAGTGAGCCGAAACGACAGGGGAGTGCGGAGAGAGTACATGCGAACTCGCCAGGCAAATGGAGTAGTCAGATCAATCTTCATTTTTGACCAAGTGGAGTCTGAGTGTAACCGTTATGGAATAACGGAGTCGATGGATGCGAACCGTGCAGTGAACCATGAACCGGCAGCCGGTTGACGGTACAGTGGCATTTCCCACGAATTTAAGGCATGATTTCCGCCGTGTCGCGGGCCTGGCTGCGGTCTTGGACCCCATGAGCCGACGGACCTGCTGTTTCATTGATCGCCGAGGGTGCCAAGATGGTCCGAGTCGTCTCTGTCTGTTTGCTGTTCGCGTTCGGCTGTGTGGCCATCGCTCAAGGGGCCGATGTCGCCGACCAGGTGGCCAAGATTCGTGAGCTGGTGCAGGAGAACAAAGCCGACGAAGCCGAGGCCGCGTTTCAAGAGGCTCTGAAAGAATCCCCCGACGCGCCGGAACTCTCTCCGTTGCGTCCGTTGCTGTTTTCCGCGCTGATGCGCGCGGGTCAAGTGGAACCGGCGGCGAAACATGCGACGATTTACCATAAAAAACAGCTCCAACAGTTTCGGGACGGAAAACTCCCGCCGGGCGCGCTGTCGCAGTCGGTGAATATGGCGTCGCAGGCGCTCCTACGGGCCAACCAGTTGGACAAGGCGACGGAAGTTCTGACAGAGTCGGTGGACGCAGTTGACGAGCGGGCGAAAACCGATGACGCTGAGGCGTTGGGTTCGATTCAAGGTGACCTGCGACTCTCTCTGGTACAAATGCGGTATCGCACGGGAAAACTCGACGACGCCAAACACCTTCTGGCCACCGAGCTGAAAGCGAGTCAGGCCGGCTTTGAAGCCAAGCCAGAGAACGCCGATTGGGCCGCCCGATTGGCCCGAGTAATGGAAGTGGAAGTGAGTATCGCCCAGGCGACCGGTGGTGAGGGGGTTGCCGAACGGCGGCAGGCGTATCGGAAATTCGTCCGCGAGCAAGCGGAAAAGCATCCCGGCAATCAAATTCTGTTGTCGTCGTACCTGTCGGGACAGTCTCAGGCGATTCGCGAACTCGCCCAGACACAGCCCGATGAAGCGGATAAGTTGATTGCCGAGCATCGGGAATTCTTGACGGCGCTGGCGAAAAAAGAGGGGGCCCAGAAGGGATTGCTGGACAATGCGCTGCGGGGGACCGCGGCACTGGAACAAATGGTGGCCGCCGAGCGGAAGCGGTTGGTGCTGATTGGCAAGCCGGCACTCCCCCTGGATGTTGAAGCCTGGGCCAATGGCGAGCCGATCGCGGAGGGAGAACTCGCGGGCAAAGTGGTATTGCTCGACTTCTGGGCGGTGTGGTGCGGGCCGTGTATCGCCACATTCCCCCACCTGCGGGAATGGAAAGAAAAGTATGGACCGCAGGGATTCGAGATTCTGGGGATGACGCGGTACTACGAGTACGGTTGGGACGCCGACACAAACCGTCCGAAGCGGGTCGCCGACCTGTCGCCCGAAGACGAACGGGCCGCCATGGCCGACTTCGCCGCGCACCACAAGCTGACCCACCGCTTCGCGATCACCCCGAAAGCGAGTACCTTCCAGCAGGAATATGGAGTGACCGGGATTCCGCAGGCAGTCCTGATCGACCGTAAAGGGATCATTCGCATGATCCGCGTTGGCAGCGGCGACAAGAACGCCCACGATCTCGACGAAATGATCCAGACACTTCTGAAGGAGTAGTGTTCTGGAATATGGCCGCGCGGTGCTGCCTCGCGCGGCCGAGGTTTTGAGCCGAGGAACGACGCGAAACGGCGCGACGGGTCGAGGAGTGGTCAGTCCACTTCTCGACCCGTTTGCTTTTCGACGACCGGCAGTCGTTGCCGCGATCAATTCGCGGGGAGCAAAAATACTGATCGCCGTACCAATTGAGACATTTCGCGTTCGAGATCCCTACCCCCCGTTGAGGGGCGGGTGAATGAGATCTGATTCACCCGCGTTTGTCGCCGGACTTTTTGATCACTCAAAATTATTTTCCATTGTCCATTGAAATCAATTCTATTGTTCCTAGAATGCAGCTCTTCACCCCATTCAACATCACGTTCTGGTGTTTTTCAAAAAACGGCACAGGGAGTTCGCATGCTGCGGCGGTTCTCACTCGCGCCGCGCTTTCGCCGGCGCGGGTTCACACTCATTGAGCTGCTGGTGGTCATCGCGATCATCGGCATTCTGGTCTCGCTGATCCTGCCGGCGGTCCAGCAGGCGCGCGAGGCGGCCCGGCGGTCGCAGTGCAAGAACAACCTCAAGCAAATCGGGCTGGCGATCCACAACTATCACGACACCCACGGTGTCTATCCTCCCGCGTACATCGGGTCGGTCGGCGGCTCGGGAACCCTGTATGGATTGCCATTTCCCGACGACAACGCGAATGGTCCCTCGGGATTCGCCTGGGGAACGTTGCTGTTGCCGCAGTTGGATCAGGCTCCCGTGTATCAGAGCCTCGACTTTTCGATTCCGTGCTGGGCACCGGCGAATGCCGCTCTCGCCAAAACGAAGTTGCCGGTTTTTTTGTGCCCCTCCTGCTCCGGCGGGAGTGACGGATTCCAGGTTCAAAAGTGGACGACGGGATCATCCGCCGCGCCTGCCAATCCCGTGGCATTCTCACCCGTGTTGCTCTTTGCGCATTCGCATTACGTCACAAACGCCGGAAAACACCAGCCCTGGGCGCGTGCGCCCGCCTACGCATGGGATTTTTCGCAGCCGGAGCCAATCCCCGCCACGGGTGATTCCGTCGTCCAGGAGGGACCGTTCTATCGAAATTCCCGCATCCGCGCCGCCGACGTCCGCGACGGACTGACAACCACGGTCTTCATCGGCGAACATAGTTCGACGTTGAGTGACAAGACCTGGTACGGAGTCGTCCCCTTCGCGGCCACCTGCCCGAAACCAGGTTGGCCCTCCGACTGCAACAGCGCCGGCTGTCTGGTGGGAGCCCACAGTGGCCCCGACACGCATGACCATCCGCAAGTCATCATCCACGCGCCCAACAATCCGTTCGGCCACACCGATCAGATGCAGTCGGATCATGTCGGCGGGGCTCATGTCCTCATGGGCGACGGGTCGGTCCGCTTCGTCTCGGAGGTGATGAATTCTCTCACGTGGGTGTCCCTCTCCACCCGGAACGGCCGGGAGGTGATCGATGGGGACTTCTAGTTTCCAGTCCGTGCGGATTTTTCCCTGGAGCGTGATCTGTCTGATCGCTCTGGGAGCGTCGGGCTGCGGCAAACCACCCCAGGTCCTGGGTGACGACGAATGCTTCAAGACGGTCGATGCGTTGTGGACGGCGATCACAGCGCGAAGTCCCGAACTGCTGGAAAAGTCGTCCGCGGAGTTGAAACGACTGCATGACGCCAGGCAACTCTCGGAAGAAGGGTTCGTCGCACTCGAAAAAATCGCGGCCAAGGCGAAAAGCGGTGGC
>JAPLOC010000359.1 GCA_026692825.1 Planctomycetota bacterium
GATCGCGTAATACACGGTGCCGCTCTGGAGACCGGTGATGTCGTCGCCGCCGTTGCTTTTGTAGACCAGCCTGTCCCCCGTGGAAAACCCGTGCGAATAGCCGAGGTCGATTGTGTTCAGAGCCCCCGAGGCATCCGCCATGAGATCCGCGGACGAATCAAACGTGGCTCCAGACCCAACCAGCGCGAGCGTGGTGTTTTTCAACGAGGCAAACGCCAGCGAAACCCCCACACCAGCCGTCTTCCCCTGATTCGGCCCGAGCGCCCCCACCCCCACTCCCCCCCAGCCACCGGTCTCCGCGTTGCGATAACTGGAAATCATGTCGGAGGGAAGAAAGTCCCAGTTTGTATTCCCCACGAAATTGACCGTTTCCACCGATGTGGTCGCGGTGACCGAGACCCCTTGCAGCCCCGACTGGAAATCGGGGTTCTGATTGATGAGCGCCCCCGAATCGATCCGCGCCTGATTGTTGTTGGTATATGTGATCCAATTGAAAGACCCCGCGAGCGCGATGGTGTCTTGCGACGCGGTGGCGGCGGCGTCGGCCCAGTTATTGACCAGGAAACTCTGGAACCCCAGCGTTCCGTCGAAGAAATCCAGAATGTCACTCCAGGCGTTCTCGCCATTCAGTGCCGTTGATCCATCGGCATTCTTGTTGACCTCATGCAGTTGACCCGCCCAGGGATAGGTCACTGTCGAAGTGACTGCGAGATCACCGGTGGCGTCGACCCGGCCCCCTCCGGCGATGACGGCGTTTGACGTGTTATCAAGCGAATTGATCAACACCGACGCCGCCACCGACGCCTTCTTAGCCTTTCCATCCGACGGACGAGTCACCACCGAATTGTCGGCCGCCTGACTGTCTTCGGTCACCGAGGAACTCACGGTGACCGAACCGCTCGACGCGAGACTCGCCGACGAGCCAACTTCCGCGATCACCCGATTGGTTACCTCGTTCACCAGAAATGACCCGGTCAGCGAAGGGAGGCTCGCGACCGGTGCCAGTTTGCTTTCGACCTGTCCCGTGAGGGATTCCGGGGCAGTCTGACCGGAATTGTGGCTGAAAAACGCTCGGGGAGATTTACTGCGCAGTTTGGGATTGCTGCCAATGCCCGACGATACGGACAAACTCTCCGTGGAGGTCAAGGTCGCGGTGATGCTGATTCCCGAATGATTGACAGTCGGCGTGAGATTGTGCGACGTCCCCGACAGGTACGACTGGTCGAGGCTCTCGAGATCGACGTACGCCTGCAGGCTCTCGGGTTGCGGGGACGCCGCGAGCGAGCTTGCGAATCGATTGGAATCGCCAGCCGCCGGTGACGCGAGCAGTTGCACGACCAACGGGTTCGTGGGATCGGGAATCTGGATCAGGTAAGTCGCCCCATCCAGCAGTCCCAGCGAACCTGCCCCGAGCGCCCCAGAAAACACGACCGCATCACCCGATTTCAGCGGGGGAGCGCCAGAGGTCGTCGAGAGTGTGAGCGTCTGCTGGTACGCGTCAATTCCCGTGATCGTGTAGGACACACCGTTCGCATTGAGTGCGGGATTCACGGTCAACAGCACCGTGCCGCCACCCGATGCTCCCGTCGCGACCAAGTGGACAATCGTTGGGTGTGCGGGATCGATGACCGTCTGATACGTCATTCCATCCTGCAATCCGCCAATCGCCGTTCCTGCCCCGCCCGCGTGGTAGGTGACCTGCGTGCCGCTCGGAATCGCCGACTGGGTCGAATTGAGCACGATTGCGTTTGACTGGGGATCGATGCCGTCGTTTGCCGAGTCGACAACGACGGTCCCTTCCGGATCGAGCAGTTGCACAATCAAAGAATTGGCGGTGCCGATGCCAACGACATGCAGCGTGTACGATCCGCCGTCTTGCAACAAACCCGCGTCGGTCAACCGCGATCCCGCATAGCGCACCACCGACCCCTCGGCCCATACGGGCGTGGTCATTCCGCCGGTATTCGCAAGCGTCATGGTCTGGCTCGAGGGCGAATAATCCACAATCTGCAACGTCTGCCCCCCTTGGGTCAGTTGACCATACGTCGCGGTCTGGTAGCTCGCGAGGCGGACTTGAATGTTTTGCGGATCGTCCTGATTCACGACCA
>JAPLOC010000360.1 GCA_026692825.1 Planctomycetota bacterium
CGAGCTTCAGCAGAGTCTCCCCCCAATAGAAGCGGGCTTGTTGGCGCGTGCTTTCGATTTCACTCGTCTGCACAACGCCAGCGAACAGGCCAGCGGCTTCTTCGTACAGCGACTTGGAGGCCGCCAGATCCCCCGCGCGGATGGCCGCCGTTCCCCGCAACAGTTTCACCCGCCCTTTCAAAATCGTCTGGCGCAGTCGCAATCGGCCCTGGGGGAACTCCCCCTGATAGCGCTGGGCGAGCGCTTCCGACTCGGGGAACCGGCCGGCGTTCAAGGCGCAGACGGTCGCCGCGTTGAGCGACTCCTCTCGCAACTGCCCCTTCGGCCAGTCCATCAGCAGCTCTTCGAACTTGGCGCGGGCGTCGTCGTACTGCCCCGTGCGGAGCAGCGCGTCGGCCCACTGAAACAGCATCTGCTCGGCTTGAGGTTTTTGTCGATGCCGGGTGTATGCCGACTCGTACCACTCGATCGCTGGCCGGAGTTTGTTTTGCTTTTTGAGCGTCAACCCAAGCCACAAGGACGCGTCGGTGGCGACAGCGGGGAGCTGCGCGGCACGACGAAGCGGTCCCTCGGCCCCGGCGAAATCTCCCAGTTCGTAGAGCGAGTAGCCATGATTGAGGTTCGCCTGCGCAAGTTGCGGCCCTTCGGGGTATCGCGTTTCATAAATCGTGAATTCGGCGGCCGCCTGTGCGTATTTCTTCTGTTCGAAAAGCAGCGTTCCGAGGGCGAGCCGGGCGTCGGGGGCGTATTCGTGGTCGGTTGTGTCAGCGATTTTGCGGTAGGCGGTCTCGGCCTCTTCGATCCGTTTGAGCGCTTCGAACGCCCGGGCCTGACCGTAACCCGCGTCCCCCGCCATCGCTCCCTGCGGGAATTTTTTCAGCGATTGCGTGAACGATGCGAGGGCCGGTTCGAGTTTTTTTTGCTTGAACTGCGAATCGCCAAGATACGCCAGAGCATGTTCAAGATAGCCGTCATTGGGATAGTCCCGGATGAAGGCCGACAGTTCCGTCTCAGCGGTGGCATAATCCTGCAGGTGGAAGCTGCAATGCCCCTGCCAGTAGCGCGCCTGAGGAATCCGCTTGGCCTGCGGATAGTCCTTGATGAATTTCTTGAATGTCTCGTGGGCGGTCCGATATTCACCCAGGCGAATCTGAGAATCCCCCAACACAAACCGCGCGTTCTCGGCTTTGGGGTGTGAAGGAGCGGCTTTCAGGAACTTGACGAGAGACTCCGCCGCCTTCTCGTAGCGTTCTCGCTGATAGAAGCCGACCCCCTGGCGGTACGCCTCGAGTTCATCCCCCTCAGCCGGCTGGGCGCGCGCGGTGTGAGACAAACTGCCGACAGACAGCAGTGCGACAAGAAGCAATCGCCAGCGCAACGGCTCGCGAGAGATGCGATGCGTCATGGACGCCAGACGGTGAAAAGGAAGTGACGATTGACAGCGCGAGCCGATCTTATCCGCAGTAGAATCAGTGCGGCAAGGTGTGTTCGTGTTGGATAGAGTCCCGAACCGGCACGTTGGGGTACGACAGAACGAAATTTGGGCAAACGGGCTAGGCCAGGGGGAGTGGGGCGTGTTTCCCTTGCGGCAGTTCGTATTCCTCTCGCGAGGCAATCTCGAATTGCAAACCAGCCGCCCGCCACTAAACTGGTGGCTTGCGCATTCCCTGGGGCCGGCGACGACCGATTCCGAACCGCTCCCCACAGTGCCGTGTCGTTCGACGGGGATCACTCCCTGCGATTCGACCACCCGCCCATCACGAAAGCTCGCGTCACATGCCCCGCTACGACCCGAAACGGATCGAACCCAAGTGGCAA
>JAPLOC010000361.1 GCA_026692825.1 Planctomycetota bacterium
CGCCGGCCGAACACAAAACCGGCAGCAAGACGGGCCGGGCACGCGTCATTTACTTGACGCCGACCGCCTGGGAGATCACGGAGCGACTCTTGACGCAGCATCCTGAGGGAAAACTGTGTCGGAACCGGCATGGAAAGGCCTGGACCACCGACGCGATTCGAAACCGCTTCCGCCGATTGCGCGACACTCTCGGCGATAAACTGCCAGCCGACCTCTGCGCCTACAGTTTCCGCCACACCTACGCGACGGACGCGCTGGAACGTGGGGTCGACCCGGTCACGCTCGCCGAACTGATGGGACATCGCGATGCCACAATGGTCAGCCGCGTCTATCAACACCTGAATCAGCGACTCGACCACATGCAGGCCGCCGCCCGCAAGGCGACCGGAGCCGATTCCCCGCCGAAGTAGATTCGAACGAAACGGAGGGCCGTGCCGCTCTTGCCGCCGACTACGTCGGCATGTCTTCGTCGGTGAATTCGCCTCGTGCCCCATGCCAGAGTCGCAGGATCAGAACCTTCCGACCGCGAATCTCGAACAGAATCCGATAACGGCCACGGCGTTTACCGAACAGCAGTTCTCGGATCTCTCGCCCAATGTCTTCCGACTCTGAAGCGAGTGTGCAACGTTCAGGATTCATTTCCAGCGTTGTCACTCGCTTCAGGAGTTCCCTCATCCAGCGGCCGCCAGCGACTGTCGCCGATTGTTCGCGGAACCATGCCAGGATGCGATCGACATCCTGTTCGGCGGACGCAGAAATGAGAACCTGATATTTCACGCTACTTTTCCGTGACGGGAATTCCGTACTTTTTTGCCAGACCACGCAGAACCGCCCGGGCCGGCTTTGTCTTCCCCGCCTCCACATCCGCCAGCCCTGCCCGAATGGCGGCGACCGTCTCCTCACGATCCGCCCTGGCGGCCGCTTCCACCAGTTTCTGGTAGGCGGCTGCATCCTGTACGACCACTTCCGCCTTGCCATTGACCGTCAACACCACCGGCTCGCCCGACTGGTGCAGCCGCTGCAGATACTCGGCCGTCTGCCGCTTGAAGTTGGTGAGGGAATCGATTCCGCTGGAGAGGTTCAACATGGTGGTTCCTTTCGCATTCAATTCGGTGCGAATTCCATGCTACCACAGTCCACCCGCCTGCGCAAGGTGTCAATGAATTCGTCGCGCCTGAGCGCCCGAGTCCCAGTCATGCCCGCGATAGAATCGTCCCCATCAATTCTGCCCATTGAGGCTGGGGCGAAAATTCATTCCTGCTCCTGAATCGTTTCGCGGGCCGGAATCGCGAACGCGAGGATCTTCAGGATTTGACGCTGGTCGTCGGCACCAATCGCACCGACAGAGAAGTCATACATCGTCTCGCGAATGAACAACTCGGCAGCGGCGGTTCTGACCGCGCCTACTGGATAGTCGCGAATCAACGTCGCGGCATCGAGCCGGGCCTGCATCTTCCGATCGCGCACCAATCTTGAAAGTGGATCCTGGACTGTCTCGGGCTTGCTCATTCTCCACCTCCGGCTGCGTCGCCACCATGAAAAAACCTCCCGACCGGGGGCGCGCCAGTCGGGAGGCGAGACAGGACAGTCGGCCCGGCTCTGGTGTCTTGAACGATTCAGGTCATTCTCCAGCCACCATGCGGCAATCGCATCCCACATCGCGGACGATATCGTCGCGTTACTTGGAGCCGCTACGACGACCGGCCAGCTTTCGGAGGTTCGACAACTGGGCCAGCCTCCTTCGCTTCGAACCGGACCTTGAGCGCCGTCCAGAAGTCCTTCTTGCAGAAGAATCCCTGGAGGCCGAAGTCGAACTTCGCCTGCACGCCCTCTCCGCGAGCTTTGCACCAGACGCAGGTTCCGGTTTCGCATTTTTCAATTGTCGCCAACATTGTCGTGTTCCATTCAATCAGGTCTTCCGGCTCGCAAGTCGTTGTCTGATTACATTTCTTCGCACTCCTTCATTTCCGGTGACGCAGTCGACGGACGGGATTCCAGTGCCGTTCTGAGGCGGGACGCCAATTCCGACAGTTCGGTGCGGTACTCCGGTTCGAGACATCCATCGTCTGCCAGAGTGAACGCCAGAACCTGGATGAGCTTCGCGAAGTTTCGGATGTCGCCGGCGCAGAACTGCTGCGTCACTTCCCCATTCACGTCGTTCGTCTTGACGACGTTGAAACGGTAGTTCCAGCCGCACTGTTCACTTCCGAACTTCCAGACCGTGGCCGTCAGCGGGCCGGCACCGGCCAACGTGTACGGTTTTCTCGTTGTGGATTTTTGCATTGGGTTCAACTTTCGATGGAGTTCGGTGGTTGGTGATTCGATCGTCCAATGGGGCATCCTTCGGACGTCATCCGAGTTGCTCAAAACAGACGGTGTTCGACGCGGTTTCCGTAGACGGTCCAATCCGAATCCGGAATCTCACTTGGGCCGTACATCTCCAGATAGGGACCCGGACTGACCTGTTCGATCAGCATCCGCACGCGTCCTGGCTTCCGGCTGTGCTCCATCCGCGATGCCGACATCCAGCTCGTCTGACGATGGTTCTGGAACGGCAGCCCCCCTCGGACGCCCAGCAACAGGAACTCGTGTGAGACCCGCCAATAGTTGCCGCACCCCAATTGGGGCTTGACCCAGACAAAACAGGACTTGTATTCAAATCCCCAGATTTCAAGCAGTTCGAGTGCCTCACCGAGGAACCCGTTCGTCGTCCACAGATGAAGATGCGCCCGATCGGCCGCCAGTTCTCGCACCGGCTCACTCTGGATCTCGGCCAGCGGCATGACGGGGTAGTGATTCACAGCCGCGCCGCGCGACGCCTGGTTTTCGTACGCCCAAGGAGGATCCGCATAGATCGTCGAGAACTTTCGGTCCGACTCAATCAACTCCTCCAGGGTTGAGACGATCTGGCCACCCGCTGTTCGAGGGAGAACGATTTCAGGTTCTGTGTTCTGCTCCTCAGCGAACAGAACTTGTTGCCGATCGAGTCGTAGCCCCGCATGCCGTCTCAGAATCGTTGCCAACTCACGGACGCTGTCCGACCATTCGATCGGAGTCTCCCCTTCGGCGATCTGCCACAACCGTGCCACCAGCGGTCGCAATGGCGGATCGCCGGCCAATCCCTGGAACATGGCGATCACCGATGCCGAATCCATGCCGAGACTCAGCGCCTCTGCGAATCGCACTGAAAATGCGCGGTCCGATTCCGACTCCACATTTTTATCGTCGGTCAGGTTTCGAAGAGCATCCAGCAGCCGACGAAAGCGGTCAGCAGGGCGTTCCAACTGAAATACGTCGTAGAGCCAGTTGAGATCGTGTCGAACTTCCGGTTTCATGGAGTCGAATGACCTCCAGGCCGAGTCAAAGCCGCAGCGACCAGCGTCAGAATCGACTCCTGGATGTGAGGCTGAAGTCCCGGCCAATTGTTTTCAATCAGCCGAATTGCGGAGCTTTCCGCTGCTCGTCGGCTGGCTCCAGGCCGCGCCAGACGGCCGCGCTCTGCTGTTCGCGACTCTGCATTTTCGACTGAGGAGATTTCGAATTCGTTGGGCATGTTCGTCACGTGAGTTTCGTCCTGGCGCATTTAATCGGAAAAACCTCCCGGCCGGGGACCAGCCAGCCGGGAGGGTGAGACAGGCCTTTCGGCCCAGCTCTGGTGTGTTCAACGATTCAGATGTTTGTCGATCAACCGCTTCGCTTCGGGATCCTTCCGCACGAACGGCGTCGCCGCGCGGGTTGCGGCTTCTTGTCGAGAACTCTCTTCCCAGGCGATTCGGTTCGCCTCGGAGATCCGAATCGCCCCGTACCCGGCGCCGAACCGATGAGCGAGCAACCGACCCGCGTCGATGGCGACGTAGACGCTGCGAACGCTCACGCCGTAATGCGCGGCGAGTTGCCGGACCGTCCACCAGCGTTTCTCTTCATTCTTCATCGACTGCCTCCACACTCCCGGAGTGCAGGTAGATCCAGGTGTGCGCCATATCGAGCGCCTTGACCGCCAGCGGCAGATCGTCACGGCCGAGATTCAGCGACTCCTTCCAGACGTCGCCATTGCGGTAGAGCCGGCACACAGTGACGTGATGCCGCTGACCGGACTTGGTCATGTTCCGCCAGATGCGGCACTTCACCAGACCGAACCGGATTTCATGAACGGGGGCTTGAGACATAGGGCGAGACTCCGACGACAATCGTCCCTCGACGGTGTTGAGCACCCTGCGCGATGTGCGTCAGACGTGCTGGATTTGCCGCCGATCGTAAGCCCGAATTTCCCGCCCGCCAAAAACATGACACAGCTCGCGGCACGTCGCTATTGCAGAAATGGCCATAAAACAAGGCGAAAGTCGCTCACGGATCGGTCAACACCACGTTGCAGACGTGCCGGCCCGTTACAGAGGTGCCCACAGGACCATGATTCGTTCACGATTCGAATCGTCTTCTT
>JAPLOC010000362.1 GCA_026692825.1 Planctomycetota bacterium
CTGGCACATTTCCAAAGCCCCTATCATCGCGGGCGGATCCCCCATTCGACCCTGGCCCACGAAGCGGAAAGTCGCGTGTGTGGCGATCTCGTCCGCCTGGAATTGGTATTGGACGCCACACTGCACATCCGGGAAGCGTGGTTCGACGGTCGGGGTTGCGCCATCAGCCAGGCGGCCGCGTCGCTCCTCGCCCAGTTGATCGAGGGGAAGTCCGCTGTCGAACTGCGCGGATTTCAGAGCGACGATATGCTGGCACTGCTGGGGGTCCGCCTGAGTTCGGCACGTCGCGGCTGCGGATTATTGCCGTGGGAGGTGCTGCAGTCCCTCCTCGACCAACCTCCCCTCCCGCCCCTCCCTAGCCAGGGCGCGGCCCTGGACCCGGTTCGAGCTACCGCTCGGAGTTGGGATCGACCGCTACGGGTGTTCGCTTGTGATTTGCGAATTGCCATAACTTGAATCTGCACAACCCGTTGCGGTTGACGCATTGCTCGCGCCTGTATACGCCCGTGCGCTTTTCCGTGGCCAAAAACGAAAGGTTGGCTGGTGGGTGGCCCTAGCCTTGCTGACCAATGCCACCCGCACTTGAAATTCGGCGTCAGCATCGAAATGATAGGAAGCGTCCTGGAGAGATCGGTGCCGCATGGGTCATATTTTCACTTCCCCACTGGACCGCTTGGCGGAGCATTGTGCGTACGAACTGGGCTTGGAGACGTTTGTCGAAACTGGGACGTTTCGCGGTGAGAGCGCCGGTTGGGCTGCCGAGCGGTTTGATGACGTGATTACGATCGAGCGGAAGCCAGAGTTTTATGCGAAAGCGCGAGATAGTGCAGTGCACAGCAACATCGCGTTCCACTGCGGGCATTCCCCTTCGATATTGCCGACGATCGTGGCACTTCCTCAGCCGAAACTCTTCTGGCTGGACGCCCATTGGTGCGGCGAACATGGCGAGTCGTGCGGCAGGGAGGAGCAATGTCCCATTGCCGACGAACTGACCGCACTTCAAAAAAGTACGATCAATGACGTCATCATGATCGACGACTTTCATATGTTCGCACTACCGCCCCCAGAACCCTTTCGAGCGGAACACTGGCCATCGCTGGATGAAATCTTCGCCCTAACACGCAAGTTGCCGCAACAACGAATCTTTGTGGTAAGCGACGCGATCGTTTTGGCGGGGGGACAAATGGCCGAGTCGCTGGCTCAGTTCTTCCGGTTTCAATTGCGGCCTGTCGGTTCCTCCTGATTCAAGAATCGCTATAACCTGAACCTACAGAACCGTTTGTAATCGACGAAATGTTCGAATGCATATACGCCCGTGCGCTTTTCTGCGGCCAAAAACGGGAGGTCGGCTGGTGGGTGGCTCCAGCCTTGGTTCGAAGAAGATCGTGACGAATGCCGAGGAACGACGACGGTTGGTGAAAGCTGGACGTGGACTCGGGAAGGCGACCCACCAATTGGTTTCGATCATGACCTCCCCGAGAAAGACGCTGTTCGAAAGGTTACCAAACCCGGCATGTGCTTGGCAAGTCGCCGCACCTCGTTTACAGGGTGAGACTTGAGGGGTTTGAGTTCTCTCTCGGGGTTCGTCGAAAAGAACCAGTTGTCTTCGAATCGGTAGTCTGTGGATTGACGGCCAGTGTGGAGCGAGTTGAGGACGCAATCCCTGCATCAAACTGCGTTTTCGCTCATTCCGCGTCCCAGCCCTCACGCCTACCGGTTTGCCGTCGGACAACGCAACAGTGACACTTCCCGGAAACCTTGGGCGGTGGATGCGGTGCGGTAGAGTTGCGGAATTGCACCCGGAATCTTGCCCCAATCGCCAAGACCGAAATCCGGGCGGTCCTCCGACCGAGTGGATTCCTCGGCTTGCGGATTGGCTACACTGCGTCGAACCTTTGCGACACGATGCCGCGACTGCTCGACAGGATGTCGCCCCGCTTCCTCTCACCAACGCGGCCCCAACGAAATTCTATTTCCCGCTAGTACATCACCTCGACCTATATATCAGGATTGTTGGTGCGATTCGATTTGCTTGTGAGATTCCTAAATCCGTAACGCGGGTATTGTCAACATTAATCGACTTAACACTTGAACTCCCTGCAACAACTATTAACCCGCTGTCTGTGATTTTTGTTCCACTCAGGTATAAGTCTTGTATACGCGGCATTTTGATGATGCAATGCGCAGCCGAATCGGTGATCGACGTGCCCGTAAGATCGAGATTCCGAAGTTGAGGTAATGATTCTAGTTCGGCGACTCCTTTGTCGGTCACTTGAGTGTATCCCAAATTCAAGCATTCGAGATTTGTCAACCCCTTCAGATGCTGAATGTCGGAATCACTCAACGGGGTTCCAAGAAGACTCAGATACTGAAGGTGAGTAAAGCGTTGAAGCTGGGACGCCCCGGTTGATGTAAGCGGAACTCGGACGAGGCTGAGATGAGTTAGACACGAGACATTAGAGATTTGTCCAAGCCCTGCCCCCGTCACCTGTGTACGGTCGAGATTTAGCGATGCTATCGAATTGAACGATGAGAGGTGACTGATCTGGTCATCACCGAATACTCGATCATCTAGATCTACTCCGGTCGGAGTTTTCCCAAAGTCATCAAGTGAGACGGGACTGAAGAATCCAAACAATAGACTTTGGTGTCGGGATTCCATCTCTAGGTGAGCGCCGACCGCGCGGAGTGCACAAATTGATCTATACTGACTGCCAAGCGTCATCACAATTGTTGACACTAAGTATACGACGAATGCCATAACGATCACGCATATGCTCGTGACAATCGAATGTTTGTGGTGGTTTGTGCACATGGTTGGTTGTCGTGTGCTGGCTCAGCGGAAAATGGAATTTCGTCGGAACGGCGTTGATGAGAGGAACTGGGGCGACATCCTGTCGGGAAGTCGCGGCATCGTGCCGCGAAAGTCTCACCTGCTTCCGAACCCTGTCGGACGTGTTGTGTTAGGGGCTCTTAGTGAGATCTGCACAATGCATGTCGTCGCTGCTATGCTTTGTCATTATCTATGTGTCATTCGAGCACGACTGGAGAAATATATTTGCCCTTGAGCATCTTTTTCTCCCCGTTGTTTGGCCCGAAGACGTACCAACCGCCTTCGGCACGCCATGGGTCAGAGTGTGTTCCCGCCTTGCCGTCACTATGTGTTGTGCTGACTTTTCCCGCTCCCGCATAAACTGTGCAGCCAGTTACTTTTTGCAACTCGTCTGCAAAGTCTCCTGTGGTTGCGACTTCGCAGCCGTAAACGTAAATCCTGCAAGGCGAGCAGAACTTAATTGTTTTCTTATCGATTGCCTTTGCGAGGTCTGGAAGTCCACGGCCACCTTTTTTGCGATTTATCCCTTCCGCTTTATCCTTTCCGTAGAATCCGCAACCGCCCGATGTAGATCCGCCACCGAATCCTCCGCCGACTAACTTGCCGAAGTCAGAATTGGGCCGCCATGCATGTTGGGTATGGATCCAAGTCCGAATGCATTCTTCAGTTTCGCATGAATCGACGAGCGCACCCAACAGTTCGTCGCCTGTATTTACTTGCACGGGGGCTTCGACAAGGTTTCCTGCCAAAGCATTGAAGAATCCTTCCTCGCCACCCGACTCAACTACATATGTTGAAATGTCAATTGGAGTCGGCGTTTTCTTTTGCTTCTTCTTCAACTTAGTCGTCGATGATGTCGACTGCAGGCCGAGCGGGTCAATGTAGATCAGCGGTCGATTCGTGACATATGCATAGAGATTGACGCCTGCGACTTTGCCGAGTGGATCCCGCTGAATCCAACCACTGACTGCAATCGAATACGAACGATTTCGAATCAAATACAGCGCTGAGACCGCGTCCCAGTGGTATCCGCAGTAGAGCGTCTCCCAGACGTAGCTGGACGTACCGCGGGCGGCAAACGCCCCCGTCAGCACCGTCGGCACGCCATAGGCCGAGTAGGCGTACCGCTCCTGGATCGTCCCGCCTGAGCTCGCCAGCGCGACCACATTCCAGTTGGCGTCCTGCAGGGGATAGAGGCGTTCATTCAGCGTCGCGCCGCCGGTTGTGTCGCGGTCGCGTACGACAAGATCGTCGAGGTACCGGAGTCCCCAGACGAACTGCCGCTCGGCGGCCGTAGCGGCCCCCACGCGCTCTTCGACCACCTGCCAGCCCGTCGAGTATAACAATTGGCGGGTTTCGCTGAACACCCCGGCAGTGTACGTTTTGCGGACCACACGGAACGTCCTCCCGTCGTAGGCATTTTCCTGCGCAGTTTGGCTGTTGCTGGCATCGACCAGCTTGACCAGCCGGTTCCAGGCGTCGTACGTCGCGGAGTACCCCTTGGTCGGGTCCGCTGGCTGCGGAACGGTCGTCATGTTCCCGTTCCGGTTGTACTCCGGTGCGGTCCACGCCGAACCGACCGAGTTCGTCACCGCAGTGATCTCGTTGACCTTGTTGTCGGACCGAGCCTGCACGAGATCCCACGAGCTGTTCCCATCCGAATCTTCCCGAAACCCCTGCCAGTTGCCGGTGGCATCCAGGGTCCAGCACTGCTCGAATGTCTTCGTTCCGTCGCTGATCGCCGTCTTCGAGCCGTTCAGCGTCCCCCGCTGCATGTCGATCAATCGGTAGGTGCGGTCGTAGGCGTACAACTCGTCAAACGCCTTGCCGTAGCTGGCCGCTACCGGATCTTCGCGATACAACCGGTTCCCCGCGCGATCGTAACCATGCTTGATCCTTGCGGTGTCTGCGCTAGTCCCGTAGTTGTACCAGCGGCAGTCCTTCACCCGGCTGAATCGATCGAGCCCGCTGTAGATGTCGCCGGTGTCAGGATCGTTCGCGCTCGACAGATCGATCAGCGTGTATTTGATGTCGGGCTCAGTGTAGTCCACTTCGACAAACGCGCCCACGCCGAGGTACTGGTACGCCGCCAATTGGGTCGTACCATCGTTGTCGACGAGGGCGTAGATCCGGGACAGGGCATCGTTCGCCCCGCCCACCGTCCCAAAGCTGTAGGTCAGGACGCGTCCGTTGGGATACGCCATCAACGTCGGACGAATCGAATTCGCCGATCCCGACAGGTATGCGTACTGGACTTTCGGAGTGCTGGCCATGTTCACGGCCCCCGAGTGAGACTGATAGTCGGCGGTCACTTGACCAAAGCTATTGTACGCGACTAAGACGTCGTTGACGATAGCACCTGAGCCAACGGTCGCGTTGTCGTAGCTGGTAATGTGTTCAACCATGCCTCGCACTTCAAACGTCGTCTCGATGCGAAGGACGGCACCGTCAACTCCCGAAGCCAGGGTCGTGACGCGATTTTCGGTACCGCGAGCCAGTTTGTCATAGTCGTAACTGTGGACTGTGCCGTTCTGATCGGTCTTGGTCGTCACCTGGCCCTGGCGGTTGTATGTGAACTTGATGCAGTCGTCTGAATCGACCGAGTCGGGGTAGACCTCCGAACACTTCAGATTGCTGGTGGCAATCGCCGAATCTGACAGCGTCGTGCCGTAGACGTATTGCGTGATCTGATTGCCAGTGTTCGAATTGACCGCCGTGATCGTCGAGATCTGGCCGTCCGCAGTGTAGCTCGTCTGAACGGTGACATTGGTGTCGTCGGAC
>JAPLOC010000363.1 GCA_026692825.1 Planctomycetota bacterium
CTTTTTCAATTTTTATTTTTTTGTGGACAGAGGGGTGGTGCTGGACTACGGACACATCACTGACGAGTGATGCGTGGCCCCGAAGCCGGTTGAGTGGAGGGGCGGGGGTCGACACGCTCGACGGTGGTGACGACGACATCGTGGTCGGCGGAATCACGAACCCCAGGCGAGCCGGTCGGCGTAAGCCGCCGGGTTTTTTGCGTTCGTCTGCGCACAATGCGCAAACCACGCAAAAAACCGGCCGGCTGACGCCCCGCCGCGGCGGGCTCGCCTGGCTCGCTGCAGCTACGTCGCAAGCCCCGGTGGAGCGTGTTCGCCGGCAATCCATATGATGAGTGGATTCGACTGGTTTCTGATGTACTCGACGGCGGCTGCCAATGCTTGATCGTTCGGTAGTTTTCGCGTGGATCCTCGGGAGGTCCACCAGGTTTCCGACGGTGGCTTACCCCATTCTCGATTCAGAGCGCGGCTGCCATAGGCTTTGAAATCCCCCAGGACATCATTGGGATCGGGATCGCCTGGCACCCCCACAACGATGTGTACGTGAGATCTAAGGATGCCGACGGCACGCAATTTCCAGTTTCGATACCGGGCCGTCTCGTGCAACTGCACGTGCAAGACTTCGGCTTGTGGAAGCGTTAGAAAAATGGGGGGACACTTGAGGGTCCGAGCCAGATGCGACTGGAGCGCCGGTCGGTCGCGGTCGTACTCTGTGTGGGGCTGATTTTGAATGGATCGGACGTTATCTGTGGTGTTACTGTGCGCAGCGCGAAAAACCCGGCGGCTTACGCCGGCCGGCTCGCCAGAGGGTGGTTCGCCAGAGGTTGGCTCGCGGACTGGTTGATCGTTCCAGGCCCAACCCACAAAGCCGCGCGAGTCGCCTGGAAGCCAGGTGCCGTAGGTCGTTGACGTCAGCAACCAATGACGCTGGTCCATAATGTCACCCTTTCATCGGAACGAATCGACCGGATCCTGCTGGATACATATGTACCGCATTCGCAACGACGCTTCAAGCGAAAATCGCAAGCACACACTTTCGACGCTTGAGCGCCGTCGAAATCGTTGGCCCCCCCACAGGCGAGCCGGCCGGCGTAAGCCGCCGGGTTTTCGGCCCTCGTCGGCGCACTATGCGCCGGCCACGCAAAAAACCGGCCGGCTGACGCCCCGCCGCCTCGGGCTCGCCTTGACAGGGTCGGCCTGGATTTCCTCTGTCGACGCTTACCCTGTCCACTTTCCATTCCGCAGGATCGACCGAACACAACTGGACCTGTCCCCTGATCGTCCCCCAGACGCACACCCCAACCGGAAAAACCCGTACGCGGACAACTCACTTTCATCCTTCCTCCCTCACCGCCCCTCGCGGTCCGGCAGTTCCGCCTCGGAGAGCTGGCGGATCTTTTTAGCGCGGGCGGTTTTCCCTTCTTTTTCGAGGAAGTCGGCGTACAGCTTGAGCGCGAACCAGCGCAATTCGGGAGCGCGGATCCCTTCTCCTCCTTCCAGCGCCAGCATCATCGACGCGAACTCTTTCTCCGCCCGCTCGGGTTCGCCGTAATGGGCGTAGGCGGTCGCTCGAATCGCCTGGGCCAGGGGCGTCGTGAAATCTGGCCCGTTGTACTCCTGAAGGTGTTCGTGTCGGCACAGAAAGTCAGCATGATTGCCAAACGCCTCCGCACCAGCGAAGTCCTTTCCCACAACGCAGTTCATTCCCATCGCCATCGCTTGATTGGCGCGAATCGGCAAGTAATTAATGCTGCGAGGAAGGCTGATTTCCCATGCCAACACGGCCTGCTTAGTGTCAAGTAAAGAATCTCCCGCGAGCGCGGCCACTACCATTTCTTCAGTGGACTGAACCACTCCTAGAGGAGACTGTAGTTTCCCAGCCTTAACCAACACGCTTCGCGCACTTGATAGTTGTTCAAATGCTTTCCGAAGCCGGCCACGCTCGCGCAAGCTCTTTGCGACGGCGCGTTCAAAGTACCACAGGCTGGCAGAGCCGTGTCCCAACTGAGTTTGCAGCTCAGTTCGAAGTGTCGCGATTTGATCCGGGTTCTCAAAAACATTTGACGCTGAGGTCGCAAATGCCTTCCATGTTAGCGCCACCGCACGTCGGCACTCGTTGTTTACAAATGGACGCCGAGACTCGGCGAGTCGCCGAATGTCCACACACAACCACGATGGATCGTCTCCCGCACTAATGCTATTGGCGACTTCACTGACCAACGGACCAATGTCTACTGCTGACTTTTCAGCAGCTGCCCAGTCGCTATCTGCCAGCGCACGCTTGATGTCGGAAAACCGCGCACGCAAAGAGTGAATTGACGACAACTTTGCGTGCGACAGGGCATCCACGTCACTCTGACTACTGTTAGTGGCGAATGTATCGACAGCGCCGTCACTAACCGCGACTTCTTTGCGGTACCGCCACCGCCAATAGGATTTGTCGACGCTCGACGGCGGCACATTTGGGATTCTCTGCTCTGCGGAAACCGCCGTCTCAATCCATTTGGCTCGACGACCGGACCCATAACTCGCTCGAATGCATTCGCTAAATTCCGCTTTCGCCATCGCGAATTCGCCAACTTGGGCTAGCGCTACGCCGTGGATTCTGTGTAGAACAGGAATCGCCTCTTCATTGTCGGTGATGACAATCTGTCCGCTGTCTAGTTGCGAGAATAATGATTCGCACAGGTTGCGAGCCTGAACAGAGTGTCCTGTCTCTACCAACAATTGGCCTAACAACCAATGCGCGAGTAGGTACTCACCTAAAAAAACTGAACGTCCCGGTGCAATCAGTTGAATTGATTTGTCGAAATGCTTTGCCATTTCTTCTGTTTGTATTGCGTTCGCGAGTTCATGACGTAGTCGCCACAACATGGCCACGCCGAACTGCACGCTTTCATCACCCCACGTTGTTCGCGCCATGTCTTCAATTTCACGTTGCGTGATGACAAGGTTTCCAGCGTCACGAAGATCCTCCGCGGCACCAAAATAGTATCGTGCTACTTCAAAGTTTTGAGAAAAGGCTGAAGCTTGCACATTTCTCTCGGCGTTATCTGTCAGCAGAAATGTCATTTCCCGCGTGAAAGATTCGATGCGTTGACGCCGCCACAAGGGTAATTGTGGGGGCAACAATAGTTCTCGCTCGATCTCCGCCAAGTGGTATCGTGCGGCTTTTAGTTGGTTATCCGCAGCAGCGATAAGGGTCTTTCGCGTAAGATCGCGAATTCGTTCCGACGGATCCTGATGCTCAGTACCATTTGCATTCGGTATACCCACGAATGTGGACAATGCGAATGCGATCGCAAATGCGAGGTGCCGTGTTTTCCAGTGGACGTGCGCAATGTGTCGACGAACGCAAGTAAACACTGCGGCATTGTGGCGGAATGTGGTGAACATGGTAAGTGAACTAAAAGTCAAGATTCAGGCCGAAGATGATTCGGGAATCGCGCCGTTCTGCAGGCCGACCGAGCTGTGATCCAATATACTTCACACCGAAATCAACCTTGAGCCACGGCGGAGTTTCCCCCGTACCAATCGGGCCACCGAACGTGCCGTTGGCACCGAGGCCGAACGCGTGACCATTCGGTGTTCCGTGGTATGATGCGTTCATTTGGTGCGTCCAAACCCAATTGGGGTGGCGGTCGAATGGAGTGAAATTGTTGAGGTGGTGTTGAAATTGGGCCATTGTCTGGCCGCGGAAGTTCGTCTGGAAAACTCCTTCCATTCCAGGTGCGAAGAAACGGACATCCATTTTCCTCTCGTACTCATCTTGTGTGTACCCCGCCACAAGAATCGCGTCTCCCAGATTCCCAGTGCCAACCGCGACGATTGATATGGGCTCGTCGTGAAGCGGCATCCTGGCGCGAACCGCGAAGTCGATTCTATCGTCATTGGCATTTGACACTCCGTAACCAAACGTCCCTTGCAAAGTCGTGTTGTCGTAGAAGCTATCGAGTGATTGCCTGAGTTGACGGAAGTATCTATCGATTCCGAGCGGATCAATCTCGTCCAACACGGGCGGATGCCACTCCGGAGTATCAAGTTTGACATCCACTGTCATTCCCGTTGCTATGCCGTAACGCTCCCAATCCGAGATTTGTGCTGGCCTTGAAAAGGGCCAACCCGGTGTTGTGGGATCGTCGTCCATACTCCCGAACGGGTCATCGTAGTTTTCCAAGGGAGTCATTTGCGTCGGATTGCTCCCGTCAAAAATGGAAGCCTGCTCCATCCCACTCGGATCGACAAACATCGTCGCCGAATTCGCCACATATCGGCTCAGATTCACATCCCCGTCCGCTAAGCCCAGCGGATCTTCTCTCAGTAATCGTCCCACACGTGCGTCGTACCAGCGGGCGCGGTAGTAGTACAAGCCGGCGTCGGCATCCCACTCGCGGCCCGTGTAGGCGAAGAGCGGCTGCCAGGTGGTGTTCGTCTGGCTCTTGATTTGCCCGAACGTGTCGTAGACGACGTGATTGACGACCGTCGTCGTGTTCGTGCCGCTGGTGTACTGAGCCAGATCGCGCACCGACCCCAGGTTGTCGGCGAGGCTCCAGGTGACGGTTCCCGAACCGTTTTCGTCGGCCAGAATCTCGTCGACGTTCGGGCCGACGAGGTAGCGGTTGGTCAATGCGCCGGCCGCGTTGTACGCCAGCACGAGGTCGTCGCCGTCGTAAACAAACCGTTGCGTCGTGTCGTATGTACCATTGCCGTCGGCATCGACTTGCCGGCCGATTCGGCGGTCGAAAACGTCGTAGGTGTACGCGACTTGCTTCGTCAGCACGCCGGCGGAGGTGTACGACGCCACGCTGGTCAACCGGTTGTGGTTGTCCCACGCGTACAGGTCATACTTGCCGGTGGCGATCTCCGTTCGCCGGGTCCGGTTCCCCTCGGCGTCGTATTGGTAGTTGTACACGCCGTCGGAATTCAGTCGATTGTTCGTGCCCGTGCTGTAGCCCGAAACGGTGCGGTTGCCGTTGGCGTCGTACGTCAGGCTCTCGTTCGCTTGCGACGTGTGGGTGGCACCGGTCACTTGGCTCGAGGCGTCGTAGGTGTAGGCGTCGGTTCC
>JAPLOC010000364.1 GCA_026692825.1 Planctomycetota bacterium
CAGTCCACACCGATCAATTCAACCACGCTCCCGCCCAGATCTTCTTCAACACCGGTTTCGGTCAACCCGGTCGCCCCAGTATCGGTTCGTGGGTCACCTACGGACTGGGTGCCGAAACGAACAACCTGCCGGCGTTTGTCGTCATGTCGACGGGGGGCGGGATTAGCGGTGGGGCGGCGAACTGGTCGAGCGGGTTTCTCCCCAGTCTCTACGCCGGTGTCCGCCTGCGCAATCAGGGGGATCCGATCCTCAACGTCTCGAACCCCGCCGGTGTCGATGCGACGATCCAGCGCGATTCCCTGGAACTGGTCGAGGCTCTTAACCGACGTCGGCTGGAACGGGATGGCGACCCTGAGATCGCGACACGGATGGCGTCGTATGAGATGGCCTATCGGCTGCAATCGTCGGCCCCCGACCTGATGGATCTCAAGAGCGAAACGAAGGAAACGCTCGACCTCTACGGCTGCGATCCCGACAAACCGTCGTTCGCACGAGCCTGTCTAATCGCCCGCCGCATGGTGGAACGGGGCGTGCGGTTCATCAACATCTACAACGAAGGCTGGGACGCCCATTCCGACCTGATGGGGAACCACACCAACAACTGCAAGGCGACCGACCAGGGGTCGGCGGCGCTGGTGCAGGATCTCAAGCGGCGGGGACTGCTGGATGAAACGCTGGTGATCTGGGGGGGCGAATTCGGACGCACCCCGATGATCGAACAAAACGTCGCGCTGGGCCGCAGCCAGGGACGCGATCACCACCCACAGGCCTACACCATGTGGCTGGCCGGCGGGGGCATCAAGCCGGGCCATTCCCACGGCAAAACCGACGAACTCGGTTTCAACGTTGTCGAGAATGGCGTGCATGTCCACGACATTCAGGCGACGCTGATGCACCTGTTGGGTTTTGACCATGAACGGCTCACCTATCGCTACGCGGGCCGGGATTTTCGGCTGACGGACATTCATGGAAAGGTCGTGCAGGGGATTCTGGCGTAGGGATCTGTCCAGGATCAAATCCGTGGTTTGAGAAGACACAGGGACAAATCGAATGATCAGCGGTTGTTTCAAATCGCCGACGGCAGTTGCCGGTCACGGGGCAAGGACATGGTGTGGAAAAGCGGACTGGACAATAAATCGTCGGCTCGGTGAGTGTCGACTTGCGGAGGACGGCCCTGTACTCATGGAACGCATTTGCCATTCCTGAAAAACCTAGCTTCACCCGCTGCTGGCCCCCATTACGCACTTCAGCACTCGACGTACCGACCGTCCGCGAAACAAGCAATAAAAAACAACGGCCCGCTTGCAGGCTAGATTCCGCGCGGCCCGCGATGAAACATTGCGACTCCCCGGAATTGTCTCATTTTCGGCCGTGCGAGGTGAGAGTGCGTACGACCAACGGAAAAAATTTGACGGGATGAAGAGGATGAAAGGGATGAACAGGATGGAGTCACGCGCCATTCGTGGTCTCTGGATAAGTGGTGGAAATCAAAAAACTCCCAATCCACACGATCGACTGCCGCCTCAGAAATCCTGTCCATCCTCTTCATCCCTTGCATCCTGTCTGATAATTCAACGGCCCGCTTGGACGCTGAGTTGGGTGCCACGGCCAGCGAACGGAGCGAGGCGGCCGTGCGAGAGTCTACGGACATGGTGGTTGGGATTCGGGCGATCCTGGCCCCGAAGCGGGCCGTTGATAAAATGGCTTTGATTTTGGACAGATCCTATGCGACTTACCATCCGATCAACGCAGTCTGTTGTTTCAACGCAGCCTGTCGTTGCGGCGTTCCTACCGCGACACCGGCGGGTTGGAACTCTGCGTCGGTGGGAACAACGGTTGCGCTCCCCATTTGCCTCTTCCGATCCAGCCCCGTCGGTAGAAGAAGTACAACTGGGCGATCGAGACCACCGCCATCAGTCCCATGCACAATGGATAGCCAAGGTACCAGCGGACCTCCGGCATGTTCCACGGCGACGAATCGGGATCAAAGTTCATGCCGTACACCCCCGCGATGAACGTGAGCGGGATGAACAACGTCGAAATGACCGTCAGCACCTTCATCACTTCATTCATCCGGTTGCTGACGCTCGACAGATACAGATCCATCAGATCGGAACAGATCTCGCGATAGGTTTCGACCAGATCGATGATTCGGACCGCGTGATCGTAGACGTCGCGCAGGTAGAGCCGGGTTTCGGGATCGAAATTGGCGATGTCGTCGCGGACCATCACGTTCAGCGCCTCGCGCTGCGGCCAGATCGACCGGCGGACGTTCAGCAGTTCGCGTTTGACGTCGTGAACCTCGGCGACCGCACTTCGGTCGGGTTGCAGAATGATCTGGTCTTCCAGAGTTTCCAACCGTTCGCCGTACGCTTCGAGTACAGGAAAGTAATGGTCCACCACCGCGTCGAGCAGCGAGTATGCCAGATATCCCGGTCCCGCCTCCCGGACCCGCGTCACGCATTTTCGCACTCGTTCGCGCACCGGTTCCAGGCAATCCCAACCGGGGCGTTCCTGAAACGAGATCACAAAATTCGGTCCCACGAACATGCTGATCTGTTCGAGTTCCAGCGTTTCTTCGAGTCGCACCATGTGCGAAACGAG
>JAPLOC010000365.1 GCA_026692825.1 Planctomycetota bacterium
TCGAAAACAAGCCGGGCGCGGCACACGATATGATTCTTCCCGAAGGGATTCTCCCCTTCAAAGTGGATGCGAAGCGCGCCGCCGAGTCGTTCAAGAGCTGGATCCAGGGACTGTGGTTCGCCCCGACCGCACTGAAGGACGCGGTTCAACTGGGGCATTTCGCGGGGGTCTACGTTCCCTATTGGACGTACGATTCGCAGACCTACAGCCAATACCAGGGTGAGCGGGGAGACAACTACACCGAATACATCACGGTGATGGTGAACGAAACGTATTTCGAGTCGGACGGAAAGGGGGGGCAGGTGGCGCGGACCCGCATGGTGCCGCAAATCCAGCCTGTCGTTCGGATTCGCTGGAGCCCCGCGTCGGGTCGGGTGGATCACTTTTTCGATGACGTGCTGATTTGCGCGTCGCAAAGTGTCCCCGCCGACCTGTTGGAACAAGTTGGCCCCTGGGATCTGAGCAACCTCGAACCGTTTCACGATCGGTTTCTGGCGGGATTTCAAACCGAACGTTACACGATCGATTTGAAAGAGGGGTTTGGACTGGCGCGGAGCGCGATGGATCAGCAGATCCGGAATCTGTGTCTGCGTGACATTGGCGGAGACCACCAGCGGCTGCACAGCGTGCGGAGCCAGTACACTGCGGTGACGTTCAAGCACGTTCTCCAGCCGATGTGGCTGGCCCCGTATCATTTCCGCGACCAGACCTATCGGCTGCTGATCAACGGTCGAACGGGCAAAGTCGCGGGGACGCGCCCCTACAGCTTCTGGAAGATCTTTTTGTTCGTGCTGCTGATGCTGGTGATCATCGGTGGCATCGTGGCGTTGGTCAGTTACTTCAATTCGCGGTAATTGCCCCTCGGATCATGGTGGAGATAGACTGCGTGTTTGAAGCCCACCTGATTAACTCGGTACAACTTCTTCCATGACCCATCATGAAGGAACCCTCACCATGCGAATTCGAATTACCGTGCATCCGACTGAAGACCGGACGACCGACCTCCGCATTGCGGCCCGTGTTCGACACGACCTGTGGAATCGCTCACCCGTAGAGGTAGACCCTGACAATCCCCTGCACGGTACACACCGCGACTCGCAGGGACGTGCCTACTTGGAGTTGTCGACCGACAATCTCGAGGAGGTGAGACGGGTCTTGCGCGAGGACGGCTACGCCGGTCGCGTGGACATTCAACAAGTACACGAGGCCGTTGGTGAGGCTTGCCAGAACTGCGGCAACATCGCCGGCCCCATCCTTCCGACGATCTGCCCCAATTGTAACTTTCGGGATATTTCCGCCTGCCCGGTCTGTCATAACGAGGTGCCGCGACAGAATTACGGACGTATCAGCGGCGAATTGTTCCGCTGCCCAGACTGCCGCAGCCGGGTTCGGCTCAGTTTTAACGAGCCAATGTTCCTAGGCGACGGGATCTACAACCAGCCACTGGTAGTGGTTGAGCAGGAAGAACATCATGAAATTCAAGTTTGACGAAGAGGGCCACATAGTCTGGAAACCTAGAGAATTATACCAGATGGCGTTGGAGAACCCCCTTCGCCTCGTCAATGATTATCTCATGGGCGGCAGCACGCCCAAGGCGTTCGACGAATACGAGCGATACTGTGATTTCGTCGAAGCAGTCGCGGAGCGAATCGGCGTCCATCCCAGGAATTTGTATCTGCGCGGGAGTTGCCAAATCGGCTACAGCATCGCCCCACGAGCTGAAAAAGTCTGGACCGCGATGTCGGATGAATCCGACCTGGATCTCGTAATCGTCGACAGGCTCTACTTTGAGCGGTTCGAGAAGGAAATCCGGCGTTGGGAGAATGAAATCCAGTTCATGCTCTCCAAGGGCGAGAGTCGTCGGCGTTTCTTGATCGGCAATGAGACCGGCAGTTCTATTGCTGCCGTGACAAAGGGCTCCCGTCAGTCGTCTGCGTCCATCATCGTGACGCGATGGCTAAAGTCGCCAATCTTCAACGCTGCGGGCGACGTCGTAACGTGAGTGCCTTCATGTATCCAGACTGGCTTTCAGCGAGAAAACGGTACGAGAGTGACATAAGTCTTCTTCGAAAGGGCATCGAACGCGGCCAGTTGACACCGCCGGAGGACACACCGTCCCCTACGAAAGCGAAGCTGGCGACGCGGGCACAGTCAGTCATTCACGCCCAATCGGGTGGCGACGCTGACGCGGCCAAACCGCCGTCCTCATCAATCGAACACTCGGGAAGCTGAAGATGCAAATTCTGTGAGCCCCTTGTGCTCGCGGGACACCTATCCGCAACACCTCGCGACCCTGTACTGCTTCCACGGAATTCGTGTTACTACTTCCGCGACAGCACCTCACGCACCGCCGCCAGCACTCGATCGTGAATCAGGCCGTTGGTCGCCACGATGCCGGTGTTGTTCTCCAACTGCCGGCCCGCGGTCACGTCGAGCGGTTTGCCGTTCACGTCGGTCACCCGGCCTCCCGCTTCGTCCGTCACAATCACGCCGGCGGCGTGATCCCACACTTTCTCGATGTACGTCTTGCTGAGACTGTGCCGCAGGTACAGGGCCGCGTCTCCCCGCGCGACGGCGGCGTACTTCGCCTGACTGTCAATCCGGAATGGTTCGTTGGTGATTCCGACCGCTGTGACGACCCGTGAAGTCACGTCGTGGTTCTTGTCGCTCGATTCCACCCGTTCGACCCAGTTCAGCTTCGCGGGTTCGGACTCGGTGGAGACACGCAATGGCGATCGGCGGACAACCACGTCGTCCCGTCCCAGTCCCCAGAACTGTCGGCAGATTCGGACAGGCGAGAACCCCCAACAGAATCTTGCCCCGTTCGACCAGCGCCAGGGCGATGGCATACTGCTCTTTACGCAGGAATCCCTTCGTCCCGTCAACCGGATCCAGCACCCAGTAACGCCGATTCGGGTCGATGGCATGCTGGCCACGCTCGACCCAGTCGGTGACGATACCGGGATCTGTCGCGTCGGCGCGAACCGTTCGCACATGGGCGGTCACTTGTGCCGCCAGGTCGGCGTATTCCGGTGACCGCAGTTCTTCCGAACCTTCCTCACCCATCAGCGGGTCGTGCGGAAACTGCTCGTGGAGTCCGCGCGACACGACCGCCTGCACCGCCAAGTCAGCCACGGTGACCGGCGTGCGATCCCCTTTGTCCCACTTTCCGACCTCAATCTGCCCTTGCACGCTGCGACAGATCTTCACGGCGGAGCGAACCGTTTCGACTGCGAACGCCAATTCCTCTGCGAACATTATCTCTCGACGATCCAGATGTTGCGAAAGTGAACGGGGTTGCCGTGATCCTGAACGAAGATCGACCCCGATTGAGATTCGTCGGCAAGTCCGCCACCGCCGTTGAACTTCGGAATCTCGTAGTTCTCGTGAATCACGACGCCATTCAGCCGAATGGTGGCGACGGCGGGTCTGGTCTTCACGCCGTTGGCATCGAACCGTGCCATCGTGAAATCAACATCGTACGTCTGCCAAGCGAGGGAGGGCAGACACATGTTGAGCTTCGGCTTGGCGAACGAATAATAGCCACCACACTCGTTGTTTTCACCCGCCAGCCCGAACGAATCGAGAATCTGGAATTCGTACTGATCATTCAGGTACAGACCGCTGTTCCCACGCGCCTGGCCTCGCGCGAACGGCATATATGGGGTCCGAAACTCCAGGTGCAACGTGAAGTCCTTGAATTTTCGCTTGGTCCGCGTGCCAACCCCCAGCAGCCCCTCCTCCACCAGTTTACCCCCCTGCCAGGCGTCGACGTTCTTTCCGTCAAACAACACAATCGCCCCTTCCGGCGCGGGCGCTCCCAATGTGGGAGACTGGCGTTCGATTTTTTTGTATTCGAGCGCGACCCCGTCCAGGTCGGCTTTCATGACACCCCCTTGAATCGTGCCGCGGAAATTGGTTCCCGTCAGCTTGACGACTCCGTCGACGGTCTCCCCCGTGAGTGCCAGTTTGGTCTTGCCATCCCAGCCAGCACCTGGCAAACCCTTGGCGTACAGTACGCCGGTGAATTTGCCATCCCCTTGGGCGATCACGTGCAGGCCGCCAATCGACGCCGGGCCGGCCGCTCCCTGGTACTCCCCCTGAACGCCAAAGTCGGCTCCCGCCTTCGCGGCGTCGACGTACGTTTCCTGTGTGCGATCCTGCGAAAATGCGATCGCCGTCGCGGCCAACCACACGCCACACGCCAACGTCGAAATCCGAGTCATCACAACCTCTCCCTTCAGGACGCGGGGACTGAACACAAGCTCCCAGAGAGGAAGAATAATGAATGTGCTGGGCCGGGGCCATTCAGCCGAGACTGGTGCGATCATTGGGTCAATTCGAGTACATACACCGGTGACGCGAGTGGTGTCGTCCCCGGCTGGCCGGTGGCGAATTCTTCGAACGCCAATGGTTGCGGTCGGGGATGCAGTCGCGCCCCCGCCTGCCGGGTGGCGGCGACGACGTTGCCGTTGTCTCCCACCACGTTCGAGACAAACACCCGCGGGCGGTCACTGTCGGGGCGCTCGTCGGCCACCTCCAGCAGCCGCTCGGCGATACTGACCGTCGATCCAAAATAGTCGAGATGGTCATTGATCGTCGCGACCAGGGCCGATCCCTTATGGATCGACACCCGTAGCGCCGGCTCATTCAGCGCCCGCATCGCGAGCGCGGCTCGCATCGCCATCACCGGTTCGGTGAACACCGCCCGCACCCCTTCTCCCACGGTCTTAATCAGCGACCCGCCCTCCCGGCGAATGATCTCATCCAGTTGCCGGAAGTGGGCATGCAGTCGGCCAAACGCCGCCGAGTCTCCCAACTCGAAATACTTCCCTCCCGCATGTTTCAAGCCAGTCGACAACAACGTCACCTGCTGCACATGCACCAACTGTTCCGGTGCGAGACACTCGTTGGGAAACAGTTCGCGAAAGATCGGAGTCGCCGCCGCTCGTGCCGCCGTGCAAGCGTCGGAACGACTCGCGGTCCGTTCCACCCGGGCGACCACTTCATGAGGCGCGTCGTTGGTCAGCACGAAGAGTTGA
>JAPLOC010000366.1 GCA_026692825.1 Planctomycetota bacterium
ACAGGATGAAAGGGATGAAGAGGATGAAAAGGATTCCTGTGGCGGCGATCGCTCGTGTGGATTGGGAGTATTCACCTCAGTCACGCACTCCAGCGCGTCGGCTGTCTGGTACAGACGCTTCACTGGATCGACCTCCAGGCGGAGACCGTTTCCAACTAGGCGCGATTGATTTCGGTTCCGCTGCCGTGGCGTCAATAACAAAAGTAATGTAAAAATCTGGGTAACACTGAGGTCAGAGACCCGTCCTACGGTGGCTGGTGCTGGATCGCGTCGGAGCGGACCTTTGATTGTTGGTCGCCCTCCGCAGCTTGGTTCTCTCCGTTCTGTACTGAACTCCTTTCCCAAAATCGCCTCCCCGGGAGTGCCGGCATGCGCGCGTCTCGTCTACTGCCCCTGTTGCTCGTTCTGTGCGGTGTCGGTTTCATTGCGCCCTCCGCCGCGCAGTCTCAGGGGGTCGAATCCATCAAGGCGCACTACACGAAGTACGAATACCGCATTCCCATGCGCGATGGCAAGCGGCTGTTCACTTCGGTCTATGCGCCGAAAGATCAGTCGACCACCTACCCCATCATGCTCTCGCGCACGCCGTACAGTTGCCAGCCGTACGGCGTTGACCAGTTCAAGGCAGATCTGGGGCCTTCGCCTCTGTTCGCCAACGACGGGTACATCTTCGTCTATCAGGATGTGCGCGGCCGTTGGATGTCGGAGGGGGATTACGTGAACATGCGGCCGCAGATCCCCAACAAGCAGGGAGCTGACCAGATCGACGAGAGCAGCGACTCGTACGACACCATCGACTGGCTGGTGAAGCACGTGAAAGGGAACAACGGGAAAGTCGGAATCTGGGGAGTGAGTTATCCCGGGTTCTACACTTCGGCGGCGATTATCGACGCGCACCCGGCGGTCGCCTGCGCCTCTCCTCAGGCACCGATCGCCGACTGGTTTGTGGGAGACGATTGGCATCACAACGGAGCGCTCATCCTGCCGCACTGCTTTAACTTCATGTCGAAATTCGGACACGCCCGCCCGGAGCCGACCAAGAAGTTTGATCATCCGTTCGACCATGGCACACCCGACGGCTACGAATTCTTCCTTCGGATGGGGCCGCTTTCCAACGCCGACGGAGTCCATTTCCAGGGGAAGATCGGCTTCTGGAACGAGATCATGCGGCACGGCACGTACGACGAATTTTGGAAGAGCCGCAATCTGCGACCGCATCTGAAGGACATCCGCCCGGCGGTGTTGACCGTGGGGGGATGGTTCGACGCCGAGAATCTGTTTGGAGCCCTGGAAACCTATCGCAGCATCGAGAAGTCGAGTCCCAACGCCACGAATCTGCTGGTGATGGGACCGTGGAGACATGGTCAATGGACCCGGGAGCCGTGCAACTCGCTGGGGCACGTCGACTTCCATTCGAAGACCGGTGAGTTCTATCGCGAGCAAATCGAGTTTCCGTTTTTTCAGCAGCATTTGAAGGGAAAGACAGAGGCCAAACACCCGGAAGCATGGGTATTTGAAACCGGAACCAATCGTTGGCGGCAAGAGGCGGCGTGGCCCCCGGCCGCGTCGCAACCGCGCGAGTTTTATCTGCAGGCCGGTGGGGGCTTGAACGGAGACGTGCCGGTCACGACCGACGGCAACGACGACTATCCCAGCGACCCGGCGAAGCCAGTGCCGTTCATCGACTGGACCGACAACAAACTCTCCACCGAGTACATGGTCGCCGACCAGCGGTACGCCGGCCGCCGACCGGACGTGCTGGTGTATCAGACCAAAGTTCTGGAGAGTGACCTGACCGTTTCCGGACCGATTGAAGTGGACTTGTATGTCTCCACGACCGGAACCGACAGCGACTGGATCGTGAAGGTGATCGACGTCTATCCCGATGATTTCCCCGATCCCAAAGAGAATCCACAAAAGGTCCGCCTGGGAGGCTTTCAACAGCTTGTGCGGGGGGATGTCATGCGGGGCAAGTTTCGCAATGGACTCGATCGCCCTGAAGCATTCGAACCAGGAAAACCGACGCGTGTGAAGTTCACCCTGCCCGACATCTGCCACGCCTTCCGCCCCGGACATCGGCTGATGGTCCAGATTCACAGCACCTGGTTTCCGCTGGTTGACCGGAATCCGCAGAAGTTCGTCGACATCTACGCGGCGAAGCCGGCCGACTTTCAGAAGGCGACTCAGCGCGTGTATCGGACGCGGGAATTTCCTTCGAAATTGGTGCTGCGGGTGGAAGAGTGAGCCGGCCGAAGTACCCGTCCGCAAACTTTTTCGTGATTTGCGATCCTCACGCGGAGCAGTGAGTCCGACGGCTTGAATCCGACGTTGCATTTTCCTTCGTGTTGAATATCGTCTCCACGACGATCAACGATTTACCGCATTACTCTACTGCGGCGCAGCCGCCGGTCGCATCCCGGCAGGGATGCAATACAGTAGCCGGGGGTCGCAGCGCAGCGGAGACCCCCGGATAGCCGTGTCAAATCGAGAGCATCCCGAAGGGATGCCAGAAGCGGGGTTGTAGCGTGAGACTCTCACATGGGTTTCAGGGTTTCGCAGCAAGCAATAGAATCGCTCCCGCGCTTGGCAGACGGCGGGAAATTGCGAATCGTAAACGAACCCAAAATTCACGATTCTGGCATCCCGCCGGGATGCTATTTCTGACTTGCAGCTTTCCGGGGGTCGGCGTCCCGGCTCACCGGGACGCCGACCCCCGGCTACTATCTTGCATCCCATTCGGGATGCGGCGGCGGCTTCGCCGCGATGAACCCTGTAAAACCACGAAATTGATTTTGACCTCGCTCTACGGTTCTTTAAACACCACCCCCTCCTTCATCACAAACACCACCTTCCGCAGCGCGCGGATATCCTCCAGCGGGTTCCCTTCCACCGCAATCACGTCGGCGATCTTTTTCGGTTCCAGCGTTCCCAGGCGGTCGTCAATCCGCAGCAGTTTGGCAGCGGTCTGGGTGGCCGCCGTGATCGCTTCGATTGCCGGCATTCCCTCTTCCACCATCAATTCAAACTCACGCGCGTTCAAGCCATGCGGTGAAACCCCCGAATCAGTTCCAAACGCGATCTTCACCCCCGCCTTGTACGCCTTTCGGAACGTCCCCCGGATTACCGGGCCGATCGCTGCCGCCTTGGGACGTACGATCTCTGGAAAATAACCCGGTTCCTTCGCTTTCTCGGCGACCCACTCCCCCGCGACGATCGTGGGAACCCAATACGTTCCCTTTTGCTTCATCAGTTCGATCGTTTCGTCGGTCATGAAGGTGCCGTGTTCGATGGAATCGACCCCCGCCAGAACCGCCCGGCGAATTCCCTCGGTCCCGTGCGCGTGAACCGCGACGATCATGTTGTAGTCTTTCGCCGTCGCGACAATCGCCTGGAGCTCCTCTTCGGAAAACTGCGGATTTTGCCCGCTGGCGGCGAGACTGAGAACACCGCCGGTCGCGGTCAGCTTGATGAGGTCGGCACCATCTTTGTAGCGCTGCCGGACCGCCTTGCGCGCATCGTCGACCCCGTTGATCACTCCTTCCAGCGGACCGGGGTCGCGTTTGAAATCGCCGCGAAGAGCGTTCGTCGGGTCGGCATGCCCGCCAGTGCTGGCGAGTGATTTGCCCGAGGTGAAGATCCGGGGACCGACGGTCCAGCCATTGTCGATCGCCTTTCGCAGCGCGACCGAGTTGACGCCGTTGTCCCCCAGATCGCGAACGGTGGTGAATCCAGCGAGCAGCGTCGTCCGGGCGTACATTGTGGAGCGAAGAGCGTAATCCGCCTGGTCCATAAAAAACCGCTCGGTGTACGAGTCTTTGGAATGCTGCGACATGAGGTGCGTGTGCATGTCCATCAGCCCGGGGAGGACGGTCCGATCGACAAGCCGAATCAACCGATCTCCCTCCTTCGCGGCGACATACCCTTTCTCGATCCGGGTGATCCGTCCGTCGTCAATGACAATCGAAACTTCGGTCTGGGGATCCCCGCCGCGACCATCAATAAATCGACCGGCATGAATGATTGTGGAGGCGTAGAGGTCGCCTGCCGACACACTCGCAGCCAGGAACGAGAGAATCCAGAGAAGACGCATGAGGTCGGTCCCGTGGGAAAGAGACTGTCTGCCGGCGGCCGAGCGAGTCTCTCTGGCCAGCCGGTCGGATTTGTCGAGATCTTCGTCAAACCGGTTGGGGGATGCAAGAAGTCAATCACATCCGTCGTAACGCCAGCGCGGTGTGTCCCACACCCCGAGCGGCGATTTCCTTTGGCGTTCCCTCTG
>JAPLOC010000367.1 GCA_026692825.1 Planctomycetota bacterium
GCCATCATTGAATTCGCGTTTTATGACGCCGAATTGCGGCAGATCGAACGGGAGATCGCCAATGGCTGGCCCGCACTGGAAACCGATTCCCCGATGGCGTTTGACTTCAACGAAAAGTCACTGCGACGACGGGGCGAGCTGGGACAACGATTCCAGCGGGTCGTGTCGCTGCGAGCCCGGTTGTCGCAAATCCTCCCGATGGTTCACCGCCCGCCGATTCATCCCCCCACACTCGCCAGCCAGATCGGCGATCGGCTGCGGGAACGCGGGCGATTGGTCGAACGGCTCGATTTCGCCGCTTCTCAACTGGAGGTCTTCGAACGCGTGTACGAATTGTGCGGGCAGCGTGCGAGTGACTTCTCACAAGCGCACAAAGGGCACGTTCTTGAAATGATCATCATCGTGCTTCTACTGGGACAGACGCTGCTGTTGCTGGTGGAAATGCTGGCAGCGCGGGGAACCTGACCGATGCGCTATCCGTCAATCGATCTGATGCGCACGGTCGCGATCTGCCTGATGGTGATCGTGCATTTCGTCGAGAACCTCTCGGGCCAGAAACGCTACCCGTGGTTGCCGACCGGTTTCGCCGCCCCGATCTTCACGTTTCTCTCGGGCATCAGTTACAGCCTGTGGTTGCACAGCCAAAGGTCGCACGGAGCGACTGAAGAACTCATTTCGAAGCGGACCGTTCGTCGCGGACTCTTCCTGTTGGGAGTCGGGTTCGCATTCAACGTTCTCGTCTGGATGCCGGAAGATACCTATAACTGGGACGTGTTGACGTTTGTCGGTTCGGCGTGGCTGTTTCTGGGGTTTGTTCGCGATCTGCCAGCGATTGTCTCGGTTTCGATCGGCGTGATAGTGTTCGTTTTCAGTCCGGTGATGCGCGTGGTCGCCAACTATCCGGCCTATTGGACGACCGGCTATTTCGATTGCGACATGGAACTGTCGCAGGTCAGTCTGGGATTTCTGGTCACCGGGTATTTTCCGTTTTTCCCCTGGATCATTCTGCCCCTGGCGGGATACCTGGTGGGTCAACGGATGCTGGTCGATTTGGCCGATCGGCCCCCATCGTTCCACAAACTGGCGCTGGTCGGGGCTTCGCTGATGGGAGTCGCCTGGCTGTCCCTCAGATTTCGCGATCACACTCCTGCGGTCGTTCAGAAACACCTGCTCAAGGGCTGGACGATGTTTCCCCCCTCGCCCGAATACCTGTTGACCACGATGGGATTCGTGCTGCTGATTTTCGCTCTTCTCCATCAGTGGATCGACCGGAATCCCCGGTTCCAGGTTCACAGAGCCGTCGCAGACACGGCGGCCTCGTTCAGCAGGCACGCGTTCACGATGTATCTGCTGCACCATGTCGTTCATTTGTGGCCGTTATGGATCTATGGCGTGATCGCCGACCACGACGCGACCCACTTCTGGCAGACGGGGACGTCTCTGGCGACCGCCTTGACGTTGGGGGTTCTGTTTCTGGTGGCAGCCACTTTTTTCCTGAGATGGATGGATCGCACGAACACCCCGGGAATGGAATCGCTGATGAGGTGGTTGTGTGACTGACGGTCTGCCGGGAATCGGCGGGAAGAGACACCGGGCGCGACCCATCGGATGAAATGGACCGGCGACCGCTACCCCGCCGACCGATGGCAGAGTACGATTCTGGCCAATGGCTGACCGTACCCTTGGGTGTGGTCAGCGGCCAACGTTCCTCCTCTGAATCTCTCACCACGCGATGACGCAAATCCCTCGGCTGGTTTCGCTGGGTTTACTCGCGACGCTAATCGTGTTGCTGGGGCTGACGTTTTTTCACGTGTTGGCACCGTTTCTGTTGCCGTTGTTTGTGGCGGCGGTGCTGGCGATGCTCTCGCAGCCCTTGCATACACGGATTCTCGGATACACGAAGGGAAGGTCGGCGGTCGCCGCCGGCCTGACCACGGCAATCGTCCTGTTGAGTCTGATGGTCCCGCTGACGTTGGGGACCGTTCTGGCGGCCCGGCAGATGTACACGATCGGCAGTCGGGTGCTGCAAGGGACGGAATGGCAGGAGACGTACAGTTTCCTCAACGAGAAATTGCACCTGCACGAACTGCAGAAGTGGTTGCACGACGTGACGGGTGATCCGATCGACGACGAGGAACTCGAAAAGGAACTCCAGGAGCGGATCAAGGAAGTCACCAATTCCGTTGTCACGAAGACCATGTCGTACGCGGGGGCGACCCCGAGCCTGCTGGGGCAACTCGTGTCGGCGATCGTTTCGGTGCTGACGTTCGTCGTCGCGTACTATTATTTCCTGGCCGACGGACCGGCGATGCTGACGGCCGTCGAACGGTTGGTCCCGGTTCATAAAAACTACAAACGGCACCTGTTGCAGCAATTCGACCAGGCGGTTCGCGCGGTGGTCGTGGCGACCTTCGCGGCCGCCGTCGCTCAGGGGGTGGCGACTGGGATCGGCATGCAGATCTGCGGCTCGCGGAGCTTTTTCTTCATCACGATGGTGGCGACACTGACCGCCCTTGTCCCTCTGTTGGGAACATGGCTAATCTGGGGACCGTACGCCCTGTGGCTGGCGTTTCACGACGGCGACTGGGTGCGTGCCGGCCTGTTGGCGGTGTACGGTTCGGTGTTCGTCGGGTTGATCGACAATGTGATCCGATCGTACGTGCTGCACAGCAACGCGAAGCTGCATCCGCTGTTGGCGTTTGTCAGTGTGATGGGGGGGATCCAACTGATGGGGTTGTGGGGACTGTTCGTCGGACCTGTGGTCGCGAGTTGCCTGCACGCGCTGGTCAAAATCTTCAACACCGAGCTGTTTCATCTGTCTCGCGAGCAGTCGACGACCGACGGATTGGATTCGGAACTGGAAACCATGGAACAGGAGGCGACCGACTTGCGCGATTTGGGATCGCCAACGATCCTGATTCCGGACACCGCTTCCGCGCCACCCGTTTCCGGGGCACCGGA
>JAPLOC010000368.1 GCA_026692825.1 Planctomycetota bacterium
GCGCCGGTCCGCAAACGCTGCATTGCTAACCACGACCGACACATCGTCCCCACTCACCACTCCCGACAATTCGCCAATCGCAGTCGCGTTCGACGTTCCATCGTAGACCCGGTCGTCCGCCAAGATCGATCCGGCCAGCGATTTCGCCGAGATCGTCGCGGTGTCACTCGCGGTCGAATTCACGACGTAGTTTCCGGCGTCGGCACCAGCCAACGCCAAGTCAGCGGACACAGTCCAAGTTCCGACGCGTCGGTCGGCGAATTGCGCGTCGCTCGCTCCCATCGAAACGTCGTCACCCGCCAGAACGCCCGCGACTGCGCTGGCGACCGTCGCCACCGCAGTTCCGTCGTAGACTCGGCTCACTGCCGCGATCGTCCCGAACACGGCCCTTCGCTCGATGTTCGCTGTCGGATTCGCAAGAGCGGCCAATGTGTAATTCGCCACTTCCGTGCCAGATAGCGTGAAACCCGATCCCGTGACTGAGACCCCGCTGCCTGCATTTCGAGAGTTGAAAACCGCGCTCCCGCCCACGAGAGAAATGCCGGTTTGGTCGGATGCTGGGACTGCCAGCAGACCTCGGCTGGTGATCAAAGTCGTGATCGACCCGTCATAGACTTTGTCTGCGACGCTGTACGTTCCGGTCACCGCCAGTCGGCTGATGCTTGCCAGGCTTGTAGCCGTCGTAGTCGACAGCACATAATTGCTGGCCGCTGTTCCCGTCAGTGCGATTCCCGACGCCGTCACCAGTTTGTTCACTCCGACATTCTTGTTGGCGAACGCAATACTGCTCGCCGCAAAGCCAACCTGCCCCACATCCGCCGGAATAATACCTGCCAGCGACTGCGCGGAGACGGTCGCGACCGTGGTGGCGTCATACACCCGACTGTTCGCCACAATCGACGGAGAGACCGTTTTTCGAGCGATTGTGAAAATGATCGGCGACGAAGTGACGGAGTTCGCACCGGTCGCCGTCACCGTAAACGTGTAGGTTCCCGCGGGTGTGGTTGTGGACGTCGCCAGAAACAGTGTCGCGCCGGGGGAATTGTTCGCTGTCCCGGGGCCGAAGGTGAGCGTTGAAGGAATCAGGGTCGCGGTGAGGCCCGCCGGAAGCGCTCCATTAAGACTGAGTGTCGCGGTTTCCTGGCCGGACGAGAGCCGATTGGTCGTCACAGAAAACGGGCTGCTGGAGGCGGTGCCATAAACCGGGGAAGTGATCTGCGAGGTCACACTGATCGAGCTGAGTGTGGCCGGCACGGCGTCAGTGAAGTCGGCTGTGGCCACCACCCCGGAAGTGAGGCCCACGGCGGTCAAACGCAAGGACGCACCGCCATATTGCGGGTCGACAAACCAGGTTGTCCCGATCACTCCATTCACGGCGCCGTCGGTATCGGGATAGTTCCAGATCTGGTTGTCACCCAGATAGGGTTCGAACCCACCGACACCGTCTTTCACAACCCACGGCAAATTGCCGGGGGGCGAACTGGAGACTCCGTCGGTTCTCTCGACCTGGAATTGGACCGATTCTCCTGGGGAAAAATCGTCGACAGGATTCCCGTCGGAGGTAGCCGTGAAATGTGCAATCGATCCGGGGGAATAGTCCAGAAGATCTGTCGTCACAATCGCCGAGAGCAAAAGGCGCGATTCGAGTTCCTGGATCCGTCGCCGGTCCAGACAACGTTTCCGCAGCGTCCGGGATGAATTCTGGATCCGACCAGCCAACCAAAGTGTCCAGCGGTACATGTCGCGACGCGTCCACAAGCTCATCGTCCACTCCACGAAAAAGGACACAAATCTAGAGAACCAAAAACACAGAATGGAGAATACCGATGCGTTTTGGTTTTCACAAGGATTGGTCTAGGATGGGTTCTAAGTCGCAAAGTCGATACCTGTGATCAAGCTTGTTGTTCCAATCGACGACTGCCGATATAGAGACTGTCAGAGATCAGCGGACTTGTGGTGGAATCACCTTCAATTCACCACGCTGACCCGGCAGAGGTTGACTTCCAA
>JAPLOC010000369.1 GCA_026692825.1 Planctomycetota bacterium
GGGAAAACCACTCACCTCCACGTCGTACCGCATCAGGTAATTCGGCCGGGACAACGCCGACGTCTTTCCCTCGAAATACTGCTTCTGCGTGTACCAGCACGGTCCCCAACTGAGAACACAACCGACATTCAGGTCTTCGCCCAGAATGTGCCGCATCATGTCGGCGGGGGTGACCCCTTCGGTCGGGTTTTCATAATGGGCGCAGCCAGCGGCGTGGACATGATGGTCCCCCGAGTACCAGCGGCGGGTCGCCGGGTGGATCCAGCGACTGAGCTGGAAATCCTGCTTCTGGCTGGTGACTCCCGCCTTCACCGTGACAGTGTGATTCGCAGTGCGGTATTCCGGACCACGCGAGACTTCGACCCCGTATTCACCCGGCGGCAGGTGAATCGATTCGCCGTCGGCACGGTAAATCTGGTTGTGAAAGAAAAAGTCGGGAGCGAGCCGCCGGGCGGGGTTGGGGTAGACTCGCCCCAACTTGTCGCGAAACACAAACGCCGCCGTCGAGGGCTTGCCGTCAAAATCGCGAACCCCCAGCACCAGTTCCACCGCCGGCAGCGAGTTGAATAGCACCGGCACCGTGTTGCGGAAGCCGATGTCCTGAGTCCCCTGCCCGACGTTGAATCCCAGGCTCGCTTCCCGCTTCCCCACTTCCCGGCTGTAGAGCTGCAACACGCGGTATTCCAGCTCCAGGCCCGACAAGGTTGGCTTGAGCGGTTGGCTCCCAAAAAACGCGGCGTCGAGCCAGCGGTTGGGGACGTCGGCCGGCGTCACTTCGAGTTTGGGATTGGGCGAACCGCTGCTCCGCTTGTACAGCGGCGCGAGGTTGGGGCTTTCGATCTTGAGTTCCGGAGTGATCCCCGCCTGATTCTGCACCTTCACCAGGAACGTCCGCCACCCCTGTTGGGTCAGCTCTTTCTTTGCCGGCCCTTCGATCACCGAAACCCGACTCTCTGCGTTGATGGTCACCCCGACAACGCAGAGCGGGTCGAGGATCTTTTGAATCGCCGCGACGGTGACCAGAGGGTCGGCGTCACGCGCCGCCTCTTTGAGTTTGGCCTTGTCGCCGTCGGAAAGAGGCGAGCCCACAAAGTCGAGCGCTCCGACGCGGCGGTCGGTCGCCGCCGTCAGCGGCTGCACTTCGACCCGGACGAGGCGGCGTGCGTCGGCGCGAGGAAGGAGATCCCCAGAATCAACCCAAGAAACAGACGCGCCAAGCGGGGGCGAACAGGCATGAGCAGTCTCCGAGAGCAGAGAGATCGCGGGAGTGGTACGACGCAAGATCGTACCACACGCACCCTCGATTGTCGTCTCAAAGACTGTCGCGCTACACCCAGGCGAGCGGGGAGCGTCAGCTCCCTGAACCCGCCCCCATCCCGCCCCCTACGCCGCCTTCTCACTCACACGAACTTCCTGCGCCGCCAACTCACCAACCGAACCGGCCGACCATTCGGGAGTCTGTTCGGGCTGGTGCAGGCGGATCTGCCCGGTCATGCGGGTAAAGACGGGAGTCACGAACATGATGCCCGCAGAGAGAAGGACGGCTCCCACGCAAAGCGCGAGTGCGAATTGATCGTCGGCGGCCTGGGCGAAGAGTACGGGCATGGCTCAACTTCCTGTTTTCGAAGAGGACGAACGCATCCTTTTTGTTCGGATGAACGCGCTCGCCGGCTGGAACTCTCCAGAGACCGTTCCTACGTCCGGGCCAATCGTTCCCACCCGATCGCACGACCGGTGCCGGCCGTCAACGCAACTCGCTACAGTCCGATTCATTCAGGGAAACAGTGCGTCCGACGACCTGCGATCCGTCATAACCGCGCCCGGCCGTGTCACCCGCAACAACTGAATTCGCACTACAAACTCAACAGACTGAGGATCTGATTCACCATCCACGTGAAGTGGATGAGGTCTGGCGGCAAATGTCAGCAGGATTGTCACCGGGACTTTTTTTCCAACGGCCCGCTTGCAGGCTCAACTCCGCGCTGAAAGACTGTGACGGAGCCGAAATTGTCTCATTTCCGCCCGTGCGAGGTGAGAGTGCGTACCACCGACGGAAAGAATTTGACAGGATGAAGAGGATGAGTCCAACACCGTCTATTACTCGACCGCGAATCTCATGCCGGGTGACCCCTTGCGCTTCGCGCTGCAGGCGAATGCCAGCGGTCTCGCCACAGGTCACTACAACTGGACGGTGCGACTGGTCGCCCGCTACGGTACGAAAACCGCGACCCGCGATTTCACCGGTAGCTACGACGTCGTCAACCGCAACTCCAGCGAGTTTGGCCCCGGGTGGAATCTCGCGGAACTTGCCCGTCTTTATCCCACTGCGGGGGGGCAACTTCTGGTCAGCGGTACCGGTGCCAGCCTCTTTTTTCCGGCGACAGGTGGCGGGGCATTTTCCAGCCCGGCTGGCCCGCTCGCCTACTCCACTCTGGTTCAGTCGGGATCGAATTTCGCCCTCACCGCCAAAACCGGCGAAGTTCAGAACTTCAACGCGCTGGGCCTGTTGACGTCGACTGTCGACCTCAATGGCAACACGGTCACCTACGTCTACACCGATGCGAATTCGGATGGCACCGCGGCAGAACTCGCCTCGATCACCGACCCATTCGGCCGAGCGACAACATTCGCCTATTCCGCGGGAAAAGTCACGTCCGTTACCGATATCGCGGGGCGCGTCACGGCGGTTTCACGTGACGGGAACTCGCGCATTACCACCGTCACAAGTCCCGATCCTGACGGGGCGGGACCGCTTTCGTCCCCCGCGACCAGCTACGTTTACGACGCGTCGAAACACATCACCAGCGTTTCCGACCCGCTGGCGCACGTCACCCAATTGCAGTACGCGTTTTCCGGCCGACTCAAGACGATCGTCAATCCCGATTCCACGACGCGCCAGGTTTCCCCCCTTCAAACTCTCGGCCTCGTCGATACGGGAAGCTGGCAGGGAACGCAGATGTTCCCGGCCACGCTCACCAAACCGGGGCAGTCGAGTTTCATGATGACCGATGAACTCAACCTCCAAACGGTGGTGCGCGTCGATCGCTTCGGAAACGTTGTTTCGTTCAAGTCGCCGCTCGGCAATACCACCCTCACCACCCGCGACGCCAACGGACTCCCGACTCAAATCACCTCTCCCGACCCGGATGGTGGCGGTCCGTTGTCGTCCCCTGTGACAACCATTCAGTACGACGCGAAAGGGAATCCCACACTGGTGACTTTTCCTGATGGAACCACGCAGTCAGCGACTTACCACGCGTCGCTGAATCGCCCGCTGACCGTGACCGATCAACGCGGAAAGACCACCACGCTCACCTACGACGTCAAGGGGAATACTCTCACGTCGACCGATCCCAATGGAAAGGTGACCACGCTCACCTACAACGGACGCGGCCAGATTCTCTCCATGACGGCCCCCGATCCCGACGACGCCGG
>JAPLOC010000370.1 GCA_026692825.1 Planctomycetota bacterium
ATCGCCATCGCCTCCGTCCCCAACCAAAAGCTGTACGACAGTATTTATCAGGAACGTTACATGGGACTCCCCGACGACAACGCCGAGGGATACCGCCTGGGGTCACCCATCACCTATGCGAGCCAGCTCAAGGGGAACCTCCTGCTGATTCATGGAACGGGTGATGACAACGTTCATTACCAGGGGGTGGAACTGTTGATGGATCAGTTGATCGCGAACCATCGGCACTTCACGGTGATGCCGTATCCCAGTCGCTCACACGGCATTCATGAGGGGGCCAACACCTACCGGCACCTGTTCACACTCATGACCCGATACCTGGTCGAGAATCTGAAGGAGGTCAAGCCCGGACCGCAATTTGAACAGGAGGTGGCCGCCGTCCCAAAGAAACCAAGAGAGCAGCCGGGAATCTCCAGTCGGACCATTTTGGGATGGACGGTGAAGATCGACGATCGCCTGTTGAACGACGAACCGAAGGCGACACTCAAGGCGCTGAAACTGCTGGAGGCGCAGCTCGAAGAAATTGTGCGGGTGGTGCCAGCGCCGGCGGTTGAGAAACTCCGCGAAGTCACGCTGTGGTTTTCTCCCGAGTACCCCGGGACCGGCCAGCGGGCCGAGTATCACCCGGGTGCCGGCTGGCTCAAGGAGAACGGTCGAAATCCCGAGATGGTCAAAGGGGTCGAGTTCACCAACGTAAAGATCTTTGAAGCCGAGACGCGCCGCATGCCCAACTTCGCGCTGCATGAACTCGCCCACGCCTACCACGACCGGATCCTGAGTTACGAACACGCTGGCATTCGGGCGGCGTATGAACGGGCCAAAGCGAGCGGCACCTACGACAAAGTCGAACGACAAGATTCCGAAGGAAAACGCCACATTGACAAAGCGTACGCGATGTCGAACCCCATGGAATACTTCGCCGAGCTGACGGAAGCGTACTTCAGCCGCAATGATTTCTTTCCGTTCGATAATACGGAACTCAAAGCGCACGATCCGCAGATGTTTGAGTTGCTGGGAAAGTTGTGGGGAGTCGAAAAATAGCAACGGACCGCTTGGAGGCTCAGTTGAGTGCCAAGGGCAACGAACGCAGCGAGTGGGCCGTGAAGCCGAACTGCGAAATGTGGTTGTGCAGCTATGAGAGAGCGTACGACTGAGGGAAAGAATTTGACAGGATGAAGAGGATGAAAGGGATGAACAGGATGGAGTTGGTTGTATTCGCTGGTACGAGCCTCGATTATGTGGGCTGCCGTTCCTTCGCACCGTTTCCTGATCGGGTTCCGTTCCATCATGTCGCGCTGTTTCAGCCATCTCGCCGGCGTGCTGTTCCTGATGATTCCGACTCTCGTTGCCGCTCAGGGAGACGCCGGGAAATCTGCCGATGACGATGCCGCTGTGATCGAACGCCTCTCGGCGGCGGTCCGTCACGAAGTGGGGCAGAAGCTGCTTCCCGCGTTTTCGATCGCGGTGGTGGATGGCGAGCGCGTGGTCTGGGCCGAGGGATTTGGCTTCCAAGACGCGGCGAAGAAGATCCCGGCGACAGCCGACACAATCTACCGGGTCGGCTCGGTTTCCAAGCTGTTCACCGACATGGCGATCATGCAGCAGGTCGAACAGGGAGAACTCGATCTCGATCTTCCCGTGACCAAATACCTTCCTGGATTCCGACCGCAGAATCCGTTTGAAACGCCAATCACGCTGCGGCAATTGATGTCGCACCGCTCGGGACTGGTTCGCGAGTCTCCCGTCGGACATTACTTCGATCCGACAGAACCGACGCTGGCCGCCACAGTCGACAGTCTCAATGCGACCACGCTCGTTTACCCGCCCACGACACGTACCAAGTACTCGAACGCGGGAATCGCCGTCCTGGGGGAAGTACTGGAGAAACAATTGGGCAAGAGTTACTCGCAACAGATCGACGCGACGCTGCTCAAGCCGATCGGGATGAACCAGAGCAGTTTCGTGCTGACTCCGGAAGTCGAGTCCCGGTTGGCGGCGGGCTGGATGTGGACCTACGACGGCCAGCGGTTCATCGCTCCCAAATTCGCGATCGGGACCGCGCCTGCCGGCAATATGTATTCCAGCGTCCGCGATCTTTCGCTGTTCCTGTCGTGTCTGTATCGTGACGGAAAAACAAACACGGGAGCGATTCTGAAACCGGAAACACTCCGGATGATGACGACTCCTCTGCCCGACGTCGACGGCCGTCCGCAGGGGTTTGGACTGGGTTTCCATGTGCAGTCGCTCGATGGACACACGAAGATCGGGCATGGGGGGGCGGTGTATGGCTTCGCGACACAGGTTGAAGCGCTCCCCGAGAAAAAGCTGGGCGTGGCGGCCGTCGCGGCGCTGGACGGAAGCAACGGCGTCGTCGCCCGGCTGGCGAATTACGCATTGCGTCTGATGCTCGCTCAAAAGGAGGGTAAGCCACTGCCGGCCTATCCGGTGACGCAACCTGTCCCCGCCGAGCGCGTGCGGGAATTCGTCGGCGACTTTCGGCTCGATCCGCAAGTATTGAAAGTGACCGCATTGGCCGGGCGTCTTTACTTGCACGATGGAACGTTTCGATACGAGGTCCGCGCGTCGGCCGACGACGGAACTATCATTACTGACGATGTGGAGGGGTTTGGAGCGAAGGTCGCCTTGAACGACGCGGGGGGCCTGTCGTTTGGTGGCCGGGACTTCGCGCGGTTGCCCGATGTACCTCCCGCCGACTGCCCCGAAGAACTGCGTGGTCTGGTTGGCGAATACGGCTGGGATCACAATGTCCTGTACATTCACGAAGAGCGTGGCCAACTCTGGGCGCTGATCGAGTGGTTTTACGATTATCCGCTCACGAGACTCTCGGAGAATCTGTTCGCCTTCCCCGATTACGGGCTGTACCACGGGGAAAAACTGGTCTTTACCCGTGACTCGCACGGCTCGGGGACGCGCGTTGTGGCGGCGGAGGTCGAATTTGTGAGGCGGGAAACAGGAACGCGCGACGGCGAGACGTTTCGGATCACCCCCTTGCGGCCGATTGACGAACTGCGCTCCGCCGCCTTGTCGGCGGTTCCCCCGGTCGAAGCGGGGGACTTTCACGAGTCGGAACTGGTGGAGCTGACGTCACTCGACCCGACAATTCGGCTCGACATTCGCTATGCGTCGACAGACAACTTCACCGGGGCGGTGTTTTACAAACAGCCCCGCGCCTTTTTGCAACGTCCGGCTGCCGAGGCGGTGGTCCGCGCGCATCGCCGGCTTAAAGAACGGGGGCTCGGGTTGTTGATTCACGACGGATACCGGCCGTGGCATGTCACCAAGATGTTCTGGGAGGCGACTCCACCCGCTCTACGCCACTTCGTCGCCAACCCGGCGAACGGCTCCCGGCATAACCGCGGCTGCGCGGTGGATCTCACGCTCTACGACCTGGCGACCGGAGAGCCAATTCCCATGGTCTCGGGCTACGATGAATTCTCAACACGCGCGTATCCGATGTACCCCGGCGGGACGTCCCGGCAGCAGTGGCATCGCGATCTGCTACGGCGGACGATGGAAGCCGAGGGGTTCGCGGTGTATGAGTTCGAATGGTGGCACTTCGATCACAGCGACTGGAAGAGCTACCGGATCGGCAATCGGACGTTTCAGGAGTTGGGCGAACCGTAGACCCGAAGGATGAACCAGAGCAGCGATTCTGAAAACGGAAACACTCCGGATGACGATGACCGCTCTGCCGAACCCCGACGGACGTCACGCAACGAAGCCCGCACTTTCCATGTGCGCGGCCCGATGTGCGATCTCCGGCACTCGACGCACTCTGGGCTGGCGCAACCCTTCAAGCGAGCCGTCCTTCGCGAAAAGAATTCGACGCCACAAGGTCTCGGCGAGTAATATAGGGAATCCGGCGACCTCACGATCCACCGATGCGTTACGTTCACATGCGTAGCGCCGTTCGTCTCGGTGTCCCGTGGTTGCCCACGGAATTCCGAGGACTTCCATGACTCTCCTGATTCGACTCTTATTCATCGTTGGGATTCTGTTCGCCGGCGATAGGGCGTTCGCGCAAAATTCCCTGACCGCTGACCCTCCGCGGAAAAACGCCCTGCCGGCTGGTCAGCGCGCGAATACGTTAAAGATGGAGTTCGCGCTGATTCCCGCTGGATCGTTCAACATGGGATCGCCCAAAAACGAAGCCGGCCGAATGGAATGCGAATCGCAGCATCGGGTGCGCATTTCGCGGGACTTCCACTTGGGGGTTTACGAGGTGACCCAGGAGCAATTCGAGGCGGTGCTAGGGCGAAATCCGAGCAATTTATCGAATACCCGCGGCATCACAATTGAGGTTGACGGGAAGCCAACCAAGAAAATCCCGGTGGAACAGGTCAGTTGGTTCGATGCGATCGAGTTCTTGAATGAAATGAGCGCTCGAGACAGTGTGCCACCGCATTATCGAGTGGCGAATATCGAACGGAACAGCGATCGTTCGATCAAATCGGCGACGGTGACCGTTTTGGGGGGCATCGGCTATCGCTTGCCGACCGAAGCGGAGTGGGAATACGCCTGCCGCGCGGGAACAAACACGCCATTTCATTTTGGAACGAAACTCAGCGGCTTCGAGGCGAACGTGTTGGAGCAATCCCCGAACGGCGGCGCCGCGGGACGGCCTATTATTCGATGTCTATCGGTCGTCGGGAGTTACGCGACCGACAAGAACGCGTTCGGCCTGTTCGACATGCACGGCAACGTAGAAGAGTGGTGTGGTGACTGGTACGACGATAGGACTTACGCCCAGTCGTCGCGGACGGATCCGACTGGCCCTTCCGAGGGCTCGGCCCGAGTGTTCCGGGGCGGGAGTTGGGGCTCTTCCGATTGGTGCTGCCGATCGGCGTACCGCAACTGGCGGTTGCCCGATTTCCGGGACAAACACCTGGGCTTCCGCGCGGCCTGGAGCCCGACTGGCACCGGTGAGCGGAGCCAGTAGCGGAGGGCGGGCCTGGAGTGCGGGGTCTTGTCCCCGCCTTTCCTTCATCCGACAGCGACAATCATCTCAAATTCCCCGACTTGTCAGCGAGACTCCATGACAATCGAACAACTTCGCTCCGCCCACCGCGCTCAACCGTTCAAGCCATTCGTGTTGCATCTTGCCGACGGTCGGGAACTTCCGGTGCACCACCCCGACTTCCTGGCACCGTCCCCGAGCGGCCGAACTGTGCTGGTGTATCAACCCGACGATACGTCAAACGTCGTTGACTTGCTGCTGGTCACCGATCTGGAATTTCGACCGCTGGACACTGGGTCAACTCGGCGGAAGAAAAACTAGGTCGTTGCACAATGAATGGCCGACGTCGACTTCCTTGCGCTTGAAGACGTGTTGTACGTCCACCGCGATCAGGTCCCCAGACCCCATCCGGCTCGCCCGGATGGTGAATGAGATCGGCAGCTAGAAAAATGCC
>JAPLOC010000371.1 GCA_026692825.1 Planctomycetota bacterium
GCGATTCTGCTGCTGTTGCCTCTGATTTTCATCACGATTCTCGGAACCTCCACCGGTCAGTTGTTCGCCCTGAAAGAAAAGGCGAAGAAGATCAAGGTGGGGATCGTCAACGCGGACCAGAAAGAGCTGTCGGCACTGATTCTCACCGAAGTCGAATTGGTCGACGCGCTGACGGTCGAGGAATTCCCCGACATGGAGGCGGCCCGCAAGAAGATGGAGCAGGGGGAGTTTGACGTCACGGTCTACATCGGCCCCGAATACACCGACCGCGTCGAAGCGCTGCGGCTGGGTGATCTGCTGGCGAAGAAGGGGCTGCTGAAAGATGAACTGACCAGTCTCGACGTCAAAGTCGAATCGAGCGCCTACTGGGCGACCGCCAAGCAGGTCGTCGAAAAGCTGGTGTTTGGGTTCGCGTATAAGACGTTTGTCCCCCAGATTTTAAGGCGAGACAAACTCAAGCTCGCTCTCGAGCTGAAGCGCGAAGCGAACAAGATCGACGAGGAGTCCGATGCCGCGGAGGCGGCCGCCGCCGCCGCCGGGACGGCCGACACTGCCAAGACCGAACTTCAGCAAATCGCGGATCGGATTGGCGAGCAGAAATCCCCCATCAACGAATCAAATTTCGTCTACCAGATCATCGTCCCGTCGTACACGGTGATGTTTGTGTTCTTCATCGTGATGTTGATGGCGCGGTCGATGATCGAGGAACGGGATCTTGGTACGCTGAACCGGCTGAGGATGTCTCCCGCGACCCAGGCGGCGACGATCATTGGCAAGACCGTTCCCTTTCTGATCGTTTCCGTCATCCAGACAATTCTGCTGTTCATTGCCGGCCGGGTGTTCTTCTCGATGTCGTGGGGCGTGCAGCCGTGGGTGCTGCTGCCGGTCATCGTTTGCACCTCAATGTCCGCCGTCGGCTTGGGACTGCTCGTCGCGACCACTGCCCGAACCGACGCGCAGGTGTCGGCGTACGGCAACTTTCTGGTACTCACCATGGCGGGTCTCAGTGGCTGTATGATGCCCCGCCAGTGGCAGCCGCCACTGATGCAAAAGCTCGGCCTGGTGACGCCGCACGCGTGGTCGTTGATCGCCTACGATCAGCTTCTCACGAAGCAGTACCCGGAATTTCAACAGGTGGCACAGAGCTGCGGAATGCTGCTCGCGTTTGCCGCCGTTTTCTTCGCGTTGGGTTGGTGGCGGTTCCGGTCGCTGTAGTTGGCGAGAACCTTCTCGCGGCGATACCGGAAAATGTCGCGTGGATCTTATTCTCCACGCGATTCCCGTCACTCCCCGTCCAGCTCATACGGACCGCCACGCGGCAGTAACTCTTTGAGCGGGCACTCGTCACACTTGGGTTTGGGACCGCACCAGCGACTTCCCAGCTCGTCGAGCCACTGCGTGATCTGTCGTCGATCGAGACTGTACGACTCGGCCCATCGTGAAAGGGTCGACTGCCAGTCGTCGTACTCCGATTGCAGATCGAGCCAACCGTGTCGGCAAAAGACGCGCTGTGCCGCGCGACTGACGGGAGTGACCGGCTCACCCAGTGCGAACAGCCGAATTCGTTCCCCCAGTTCTCGCGACACACCACGCACTGTGTCCAACGAGCGTGACGCCTGCTTGCGCCTTGCCTCCCATGGGGGCTGATCACGGCCGTCACCGTCGGACGCGTCCTCTGGGTCGATCACAGAGACATTGTCGACCCACCAGCGGGCGAGCGCGGCGAGCGGTGCGGCCAGTCGGGTCGACAATCTCGACTTCTCGAGGAGGGCCGCCAGTTCGAGAGTCGAGAGTGACGCGCAAGCCGTCGCGTCGATCAAAGCGGAGTCCTCGGGGACCGAGGTCTGAGTCGAGCGCGACCGGCGGTTCAGGACCAGTTCCACAACGGTCGTCCACACGCTGGTCATTTCGGGGCCAGTCGAATCCCCTCGGCAATCGGTCGCTGGCCCGGTGTCGGCTCCCAGGTGGTCGCGTAGCAGGAACGCTGCGTGTTCAAGATCCGCGAGGCTCATGGTTGGTTGTTCTCCGGACGAACGGGAAGGTATAAGCACTCGGCAGGTGCGAGCCGATCCGTCTGTGGATCGACGATCGCACCGTCGACAGTTTTGGAACCGGTGA
>JAPLOC010000372.1 GCA_026692825.1 Planctomycetota bacterium
GCTGCCGGGGAGGGTTTTCCCGGATTCCTCAAATACCACCAGATCCAATCCCGCCCCCTGGGGTACGTACAGATCCGGCTGCTTCTGGAATTCCTCCAGCTCGCCCCGGTCAGCAAATCGGAATTTCTGTCCACGGTAGTCGGCGACGAACTCATCGGAGCCGGCGATCCACTTGCCGCCACGCTTCAATGTGACGGGGGAAAATCCATCGAGTCCCCAGCGCATGGTCCTGGTGACAGGCTTCGCGACGGGAACAGCGGGTTCATCGGATTCATCGGCTTCCAACGCCGACTCAATGGGCTCCGAGGGAGTGCGTTCCTGGGGAACTGTGACCTGGGCCACAACCGCCGTGTCGGCCCGCGCGTCTTCGATCTCTTCCTCCACCGGCAACCGCACCGGGTCCATTGGCGGGGGCACAAGTCGCTCCCCGGGACGCGTGGTCGGCTTGGCCGCATAATCCGAGCCGGGGTTCGTGGACGACACGAGACGTTTGGGCGCGACGCCAATCAGTTTGTCGGTCGCGGCCTTGGGTGATACGCGGGGTTCGTCTTCGATCGCCGGGCGCTCGACCGGGGCGGCCTCACCGCGGTACTTCGACAACGACGAAAGATAAATCCGACTTCCCCCCGACTGATATCCTTCCCGCCGAAACACGACGGTCCCTTTCGGATTCAAAATCACGTCGGCGGGAACACTGGTGACGCCAAACCGTTCGACCAGGGCGCGGTTCCGTTGCGCCTCGAGTTTCGCGATCACGAATTTGCCAGGGATCGCATTGCGGAATTCCGCCGACGCGAAGACCTCGCGCTCCATTACTTTGCACGGTGGACAGTGAGTGCCGTAAAAGTGGAGCAAGAGCGGCAGCCCCAATTCTTTGGACTGCGCCTGAGCCTCGGCGAAGTCGGTATGCCAGTCGACCGCCTGCGGATCGGCGGCTAACAGACCGTGAGCCAAAACGAGAGTCAGACAGGCACTGAGGCAGAGCGAGATGCGTCGCATGGGCGTGATCCACGACCCCGGGGAAAGGCGAACTTCGGGGCGATACTGCATTCAGTATCGGTCCTGAAATCGACCTCGGTCGGTTCGGGACGCGTGGATTTGCCTCTGCGTGCGACGGATCGCGCGGGTTGTTCTGATTGCGCCGAAGGTGCCGACTGTTACGCCGACTCCTGCAATTTATCAAGCCGCTTCACCGTGTCACGGTAGTTGTAGTCGACTTCCAGAACTTTCTGGTAATTCTCTTCTGCGGCGGCTTTGTCCTGCATTTCCTCGCAGAGGCGTCCCAGCGAGTAAAAGAGATCTTTGAACAGGTCGGGCTGGGTGTCGTGGGTGATATCGGGAACGGCCGCTTCGAACTGGCGACGGGCGAGCTGGGGCTTTTTGTCGTAGCCAAAGCACTTCCCCAGATTGATCAGCGATTCCCCTTTCACGCGCGGATCGCTGCGAGACTGTTGCAGCAACGGAATGGCCGCCTGCCACTTTTGCTGCTTCATCAGGCGGGTAGCGAGTTCGAACTTCATCCGCATGTCTTGCGGATACCGTTCCGTCCGGGCGGAAAGAATCTCAACCTCGCGATTGATGTGTTCGGTCGCCATGGCGATCGCCTGCTGCTTTTTGACTTCGTCGGTCGGATTGGCCCGGAACTGTTCCTTGGCCACCGTGACCGCTTTGGCCATCAAATCGAGCTGAACATCCTCCAGTACCTCCCGAATGTTCATGTTGCCGCCGGAAATCTCCAGCGCTTTCGTCAAATTCTGCTCAGCCTCTTCCAGCCTGCCCTCACGCCGGTACATGTCGGCAAGTTTCAGCAACAGGTCTTTGTTGGCAGGATCTTTTCGCACCTGCCGTTCGAGGTCGGCCAGCGGGGAATCGCCTGGCCCTCCTTTATTGTCTCCTCCTAGCCGTCGCGCCACTTCGTGCGCCGCCATCACGCCCCGCGTCGAGTCGGCCCCTTCGTACCCGCCCCGATCCATCACCCCTTTGGTGTCGAGACCGGTGATTTTCGAGCGAGCCTCTCCATTGGTCGGCTCCTGCTTCAGAATTCTGCGCCAGCAGTCGGCGGCCCGCTTGTACTCGCCCCGCTCTTCCAGCACGAGTGCCAGCGATTTGTTCACATCTTTGTTCCCTGGATCTTTCTTCAGAACTTCCTCATAGGCGAAGATGGCGACCTCGGCGAATCCCAGTGTTTTCGCCGCGTCCCCGACGTCGGTATTGAACCCCAAATCCCAGGGATTGACCTGCAACCCCTCTTCCGCCGCCACGTCGACCCCCGCCCAGTCCTTCGACATCCGGCACTTTTTGACCTTGCCCTTCGATCCCATCGACCGCATCGAGGCCATCGACGCGCCTGTTCCGTTGCCGTTGTATTTCTTGTATTCCGCGAACCGGAGCGATTGCCGGTAGGTGAGGTTATCGGGACGGAGTTTGACGGCGGTGAAATACATCTGGATCGCGTAGTCCCAGTTTTCTTTCTGGACCGCTTCGTTTCCGCGGCGCCAGCAGTCGGCGGCGATCTTGTTGGTGTCTTGGGGGTTGCCTGTCGTTCCGGTACTCATCGCCACGTCCTTCTTCCAATTCAAATCGCCTGGGGCGGGGTGCTGGTCAGCCTCCCGTCGGAAGTTTACCATAAAGTCCAGCACAGGAAGGAACAAGCCGATCGTCATGCAGCCGGGAATCGTCTATTTGGTGGGAGCGGGTCCGGGGGATCCCGGGTTGCTCACGCTGAGGGGGTTGGAGTGTCTTCGGCGAGCCGACCTGGTCCTCTACGACGGGCTGGTGAACCCACTGCTGTTGACGCATACACGGGCACAGGCCGAACGAACCTGCCGGGGGGAAAGCCGCGCCGCCCGCTCGCTGAAACAGCGTGAGATCAACGACCGATTGATTTCCGCCGCTCGCAGTGGGCAGACTGTGGTCCGCCTCAAGGGGGGAGATCCCTTTGTGTTCGGCCGTGGCAGCGAAGAGGCACAAGCGCTGGCTGCCGCTGGAATTCCGTTTGAGGTCGTCCCAGGAATCACGGCCGCTGTGGCGGCGGGAGCCTACGCGGGATTCTCGCTCACGCATCGCGATCACGCGTCGGCGGTCGCGTTTGTGACGGGGCACGAGGATCCAGCGAAGTCCGATACGTCGATTAATTACGCAGCGCTCGCGAAATTCCCTGGGACGCTGGTCTTCTACATGGGGCTGCATCGGTTGCGCGAGATCGCGCGGTCGTTGGTGTCCGCCGGCATGCAAGCAAAAACTCCCGGCGCGGTGATCAGCCGGGCGACCACAGCACATCAACGGACGGTTTCCGGCACACTGGCGACGCTCCCGGACTTGGTGGAGAGGGCGGGTCTGCATGCACCGTCGCTGATTGTCATCGGCGAATGCGTCGAACAGCGTGAGACGATTGCCTGGTACGAAAAACGGCCGCTGTTCGGCTTGCGGATTGGCATTGCGCGGGGTGCTGAGCAGGGGGCGGAACTGATTCCGCGTGTTGTCGAACTCGGAGGTGAGCCGGTTTTGATGCCGACGATTGAGATCCGTCCTCCCGATTCGTGGGATGTGGTCGACGCGGTGCTGGATCGTCTGAAGTCTTTTGATTGGATCGTCTTCACCAGTTCCAACGGTGTCGCGGGGCTCTTGGGACGGCTGTGGGAACGGGGGGGAGATGTTCGGAGCCTGGGGGGGGCGAAGCTGGCTGCGATTGGTGAAGGGACGGCGGGTGCGCTCGCCCAGTGGAAACTGAAAGCCGACCTGATTCCCGAGACATTCCGAGCCGAGGCGCTGGCGGCGGCGCTGGCACCGCAGGTCGCCGGTCGACGTGTCCTGTGGGCGCGGGCCAGTCGGGGCCGGGATGTTCTGCCGACCGAGTTACGAAAAGCGGGGGCGACGCTCGAGGAAGTGGTCGTGTATCAGAACCTGGATGTTTCGGAGCTCCCCGATCAGGCGAATCGGTTGCTGGCCGAGGGGGCAATGGACTGGATCTGTCTCAGTAGTCCCTCGATCGCACGGGGAATTGCCCGATTGGTTCCCGGTGCCCGAGGTGGGCACGGGGCCGTCCCCAGGCTGGTGAGCATCAGTCCGGTGACCACCGCTGCCGCCGGAGAGGTGGGGTTGAAGATCTCGGCTGAGGCGACCGAGAATACCTGGGATGGGATCCTGTCGGCGATCGCGGCGGCGGAAGGGGGAGTCCGTTGATCGTTCGTGCCACAGTCCGTTCAGTTTTAGATCTCGTTCCCAAGGTCTCCTTGGGAA
>JAPLOC010000373.1 GCA_026692825.1 Planctomycetota bacterium
GACCAGTAACAACGTTCCCCAGCACCACAGGGGATGAGGAATCGACAGCAGAGTCAGGATGCCGAACGCCAGCATGACACAACCCACAACCAGCGCGTGTCGCGGGGCGTTCGCCGGAGCGATTTTGGTCGCGACAAATCCCCCCACCAGACTCCCCACGAAATGGGCGACCTCGACGATGACGATCGCCGACACGGGAATCGCCGCGACCCATGCATTAAATTCGGGAGTCCCCTGCTTCATGCCCTCGGGCATGGGGTGCTGAGAAATCGAGATCGACTGAATCAATCCGACGCAGAACCCGCCAGCCAGCAGGCCCAGAAAAACGGCACTCAGAATGCGTCCCATCGAATCGCGATTTCGGTTCGGTGAAGGGGTTGTCGTCCGGAGATTGGTGTGTTCCGCAGGAGGCCGCGAGGAAGTGTCGAGCACGAGACCCGTTTCCACCGCAGTCGAAACATCGGGTGCCAGCATGCGCGAACCGGGAGAGGAACGCAACCGGGTCAGACATTTCCCTTCAATCGATTCGCGGACTATACTCTCCGGCGCTCGTTTCGCTCGACGGAACCCGGGGGATGCGCTCAACGCATTCCCGCAGTTCCATCGGACGGAGAGTTCTCTTGCGGTTCCCCGGTTCTGACTCAGGAACGTCTCATGTTGCGTCGTTTGTTTGCCGCCGTTTTCACCTTGAGCGCGCTGCTCGTCAGCCAGGCTCACGTGAATGCCCAATCGTCACCACTCGATGCGGTCGGAACCGACGCGGCCGTCGTCTTGCGGCTCCGGAACCCGAAAGCGTCCGTCGAGAAAGTCGCCGAACTGGTCGACGCCGCCAAGGAAGGGATGGGGGGACAGGTTCGGACCCAGTCGGGCGCGATTGGCATGCTGATCTCGAATCCCACGCTGGCAGGAGTCGACATGGAGCAAGACTGGTACGCCGCCGTCTACGTTCCCGAAGGGGAAGACAAGGCGACCGGCGAACCGGAAGTCGTGTTCATCATTCCGGCGACCGATCTCAAGGCGATGAAGAAAGCGCTGGACTCCGATCTCAAATTCATGGAGAGCGGAAAATACGGCATCTACACCAGCGAGGGCAAAGCCGCCGAGAAGACGGCGAAGCGACTGAAGGGGGAAGGGAAATCGATTCTGTCGCTGGCGGACAAGGAAACGAACGAGCTGTTCGCGAAGGGAGATATTTCGGTCGCGATCAATGTGAAGTATCTGGCGACCGTGTACGCCGACGAAATTGAACAAGGGTTGCAGCAGGCCCGTCAGCAATTGGCGAACTTGCCCGATGATGGGGCGGGTGGCCCCATGGCAGGGGGCATGAACCCGAAACAAGCCGCTGAGATCGCGGGGAAATTTCTGCAGTCGATGGAAACCGGGCTGAAAGACGCTCTGTCCTGCACGATTGTCGCGAACATCTCGAAGGACGGGGTCACCTTTGAAGACATCGTGCGATTCGCACCCAACAGCCCGACCACAAAATTTCTGGCGAAGCACAAGCCGTCGGCGATGCCGGTGCTGGCGAAGATGCCCGCGTCGGCCGCCGCCTACTTTGGCATCAGCGTCGACATGCCGGAATTGATGAACCTGAGCATGGAGCTGCTCAAGTCGTCAATTGGCGACAAGGGGAAGGAACTGGCTGCCGGGATGAAGAGCTTGGGCGATCTCAAGTACGGAGCCACGGTCGGGTCAATGTCGCTGGGGAGTATGACGGAAGGAATCTTCCGGACGGTCAGTGTCGCGGAAGTGAGCGATCCGCTCAAACTGCGGGACGCGACGCGTAAGATGCTGGGATCGCTCGGTTCCATTGAAGTGGGGAACGGGATTAAGGAGAGTTTCACGGTGACTCCCGACGCCGAGACGATTGGTTCGAATAAAGCCGACCTGACCAAGGTGGAACTCGACTTCGACCCGAACGATCCGATGGCGGCGATGATGGCCCAGTACATGGGAGTGATGTACGGACCCGAAGGCATGACGACCCGCTCGGTCTTTTTGAAGGATCGCGTCGTTCAGGCAATGGGTGGTGGCCAGGAGCTGATGGAATTGGTGCTGACCAGCCTTTCGGCGACCGCACAAAGCGGAACCCCCGCGCTCAAGACCCGCGCCAAACTGGGCGATCAGGTGAACCTGCTGGGATTGTTTGATCTTCCCGGGACGGTTGGCAAGGCGGTGCAGATTGTGGGTGAAAGCGACATCGGCAAGATGTTCCTCCCACTGGACGAAGAGACGCTGAAGGCCCTGGAACTTCCCTCGAGCTACAGCGGCATGTCGCTGGTGACGGAGCCACAAGGGCTGCGGGTTCGAACCGTGATTCCGGTGGAGCAGATTCGTGGCGCGGTGAAATTGTCGGAGATTTTCCAGAAGTTCCAGGGCATGGGAGCGGGAATCAACGCGGGTGTCGAAATTCAGGAGGTGCAATAACCATGGCCGCTGAAGAAAAATACGATCCACGTCGTGAAACGCTGGTGAACGAAACCAGAACAAACTGGGACGCCAGCCTGTCGAACCTGAGCCCGACGGACAAAGCGTGGCTGGCCGAGGCGGTCCACCAGTCGCCGGCGAAAGCGGCCAAGATTGGTTACGAACGCTCGCACACGGGATTCGTCCGCGAAATCACCGTGACGGTCGCCGACGTCCAACGGCTCTACAACGAACGGCAGGCGGTCCGGTAGGACTGTAGCGGGCCGAAAACTCGGATCTCGCGTAGCACAACGTCGCGCAA
>JAPLOC010000374.1:0-302 GCA_026692825.1 Planctomycetota bacterium
TGACACAGGCAGGTTGCGACTAGCGCGAAGGAACCAAAACTCTCCCGTTCATCAGAAAAATGGATCGCGAACGCGAAATCCTTTGATCTGTGTGGCGAATTGGAACGTAGAGTTTGGTGACGGAACCTTTTGCCTGCTGCCGGTGTCTCAAGCACATTGCCCACCCCCACAGGCGAACCGCGACCGGATCGCCTCTCCCCACTGAATTCACTGTCGACTCACAACGTGTCGAAGTGAGCCTACCCGAGTTGCGGGCGAATAAGCCGTACCACGCGTCACTGCGTGGCTTGGCTGGTCCCCCC
>JAPLOC010000374.1:310-3135 GCA_026692825.1 Planctomycetota bacterium
CCCCAATTGCCCTCGCGATTGGATTGAAGTCGCCGCGGCGACTGGATTTGAAGAGGACATGATGCCAATTGCTAAAGAACTGATTCGCGTATACGAAACCGGCGAGACGACAGTCATCGGTTTCGGCGACGGAGAGATGCCCGACCAGATCGACATCCCCGCGATGCGCGATGAAATCGTCGAGCTGCTGAAACAACACCAGTCCACCGGCATCGCCGTGGACCTGACTGGCGTGCCGTACGTCCCCAGTGCTATGTTGGGACTGTTGGCCTCGCTAAAGAAGTCGGGTTACGCCGTTCACCTTTACAACCCGTCGCAAAACGTGCGGCGGGTGTTGGAAGTGACGCGGTTGAACCGGTTGTTCCAGTTGCACGACCTGGGAATCTGACGGCCGGTCGACGGCAGCAAGAACGGCGGGCCTGGAACCATTCAGGATCGCGGGAATGCATGTCGTCGATCGTGTTGAAGAGTTGGGAATCGCCACCGATCGCTTTCGTCACGTCGACCGACTGATGCGCGATTGGTGCGGTTCCGGCAAAATCCCCTCGGCGGGATTGGTTGTCGGGCGTGGCAAGAAGCTCTCGAAGACAATGGTCTGGGGAAGCGAACGGGTGGCGGTTGATTCCGCCCCGATTCGTGACGACGCCATTTTTCTCATCGCGTCCATCACCAAACCGATTGTGGCGATGGGGGCATTGCTGTTGGTCGAACGGGGTGAACTCGCGCTCGATGACCGGGTCGAGAATGACCTTCGCGAATTTGGCAGGCAGGGGCAACACGCCACCACGTTAAGGCACCTGTTGACGCACACCTCGGGACTTCCCGACATGTTGCCCAACAATGCGGAACTGCGGGCGGCGAACGCCCCTCTGTCGGCGTTCGCCGCCGGCGCATGCGAAGTGGGCGTCGATTTCCCTCCCGGGCGGGGTGTGCAATACCAGAGCATGGGCTTCGCCATCCTCGGTGAAATCATCGCCCGTGTCAGTGGCCGGTCGTGTGCGCAATTTCTCAATGAGGAGTTCTTCGCTAAGCTCGGGATGCGGGACACCGCTTTAGGGGCACCGGACGATTGGTTCGGCGGGCCACACTCCCGGGTCAACCGTATCGCTGAGTTGCGTTTGACGGAGGAGCAGGCAAGGGCCACCCACTGGAATTGGAACAGTCGTTACTGGCGGCAGCTTGGCGTCCCGTGGGGCGGATTGCTGACGACTCCCGCCGATCTGGGCCGGTTTGCGGCGATGATGCTGGGCTGGGAACTCCCCGAGATCCCCCCGATCCTCAGTCGCAGCTCCATCGAGGCGGCGACGCGCAACCAGCTCGAAGCGATGCGCGATGTGCCAGCGGACGACCGTCGTTGCCGACCCTGGGGACTCGGGTGGCGGCTCAATTGGGCCGCCCACAGCGCGAACTTCGGCGATCTCTTGGGACCAAAAACCTACGGCCACTGGGGAGCGACCGGCACCGTGATGTGGATCGACCCGGGGCGAAACGCCTTCTGCGTTTTGTTGACCACGCAACCCCAGGAACCGGGCGGGCAGTTTCTCGCACGGATCTCGAATGTGGTCGCGGCGTCGTTCATTTAACAGATGGAATTGCTTTGCCGGAAGGGCGGTTCGCTCGACTCCTGCCTGCCAGCGAGTGGCCCACAGACTCAAGTCACGACATGCCCACAGCCATGCCTCCCACAGCGTCGCAGTCACCGTCCGCCCGGTTCACAGTTTCAGCGGGGGGTGAATCTCTTCGACGCGACGATGGTCGTCGTCGGATCGATGATCGGCTCTGGCATCTTCATCGTTTCTGCGGATATGTGCCGACTGTTGGGCAGTCCGGGCTGGTTGTTGATCGCCTGGATTCTGACCGGGTTGCTGACGGTTGCGGGCGCACTGGTCTATGGCGAATTGGCGGGGATGTTTCCTCGTGCGGGGGGGCAATATGTCTTTCTGCGGGAGGCGTATTCCCCGTTATGTGGTTTTCTGTACGGCTGGACGTTGTTTCTGGTGATTCAAACAGGCACGATTGCCGCCGTCGCGGTCGCGTTCGCCCGGTTTACCGGCGTGCTGTTTCCCTGGTTTTCGGAGACCAACTACCTCGTCGAGCCGTTTCATCTGACTGCGAAATACGCGATATCGCTCTCGACGGCACAATTGACCGCGATAGTTCTGATCGCGGGGCTCACGATTTCGAATATCCAGGGATTGCGTTACGGAAAACTCGTGCAGAATGTTTTCACGGTGGCGAAGACAGGGGCGCTGCTGGGGCTGATCATCCTGGGGCTGACGCTGGGCTGGAATTCTGAAAATGTCCACGAACATTTCTCGTTATTCTGGACGAGAAGTCCCACGGTCGCGGTGGAAGACGGCCTGACGGCGGTGTCGACCTGGGGGTTGATCGCGGCGTTGGGAGTCGCCCAGGTGGGGTCGCTGTTTTCCGCCGATTCCTGGCACGTGATTTCGTTCGCCGCCGAGGAGGTGGAAAACCCCCGTCGCAACCTTCCACTTTCGATGGCGCTCGGGACCATCGTGGTCACGGGGCTGTATTTGCTTGCGAATTTCGCGTATCTGGCGGGGTTGTCTCAGGCGGAGATTCAAACAGCCGCTAACGATCGGGTCGGAACGGCCCTGATGGCCAAGGTGTTTCCGGTCGTGGGGGCACAACTGATGGCCGGCGCGATCATGGTCTCGACCTTCGGGTGCAACAACGGGTTGATCCTCTCGGGAGCGCGGGCCTACTACGCGATGGCGCGCGACGGGCTGTTTTTCCAAAAAGTCGGGACTCTGGGTCGGGCGAAGACACCGGTCTGGGGGCTGGCGCTCCAGGCAGCGTGG
>JAPLOC010000375.1:0-2364 GCA_026692825.1 Planctomycetota bacterium
CAATGAAGGGTTCCCGATACTCCGTTACAATCTGTCTCCACTCAACTCTGCCGACGGACGCACAGACCGCGGCGTCGTAGGAACGCCGTCCGCTACTGGCGATCACTTTGAGGAGAAGACAAACTCCCCGTCTTTCACGTCGTGTGAGCAGTTGTTTCCGATACGGCGGTTCAATCTGTCTCCACTCAACTCTGCCGAAGAAGTCCAGACTGCGGCGTCGATGGAACGCCGTCCGCCACATGTCGCGACATGGTCCCACCACGCCCCGCGCGTTTCGAATCCGCCCCGTTAGGGCTGGCACGCACAAAGTGTCGATTTCGAACGCGAGTCATGCGGCGGATCCCCGAGGGCGGGTACGGCCACAACTTCGATTCCCCGCGGTGCTGCGGGTTTTCGCCGCGATATCGCGCACCAGCGGCTTGGCATTCCGTGCCAGTCAAACCGGTACAGTGTTTGGGCGTCGGGCAAAATTGGAATTCGTACAGGGATGCGGTGCGGGCCTATTTCATCCAGCGGTCGGCGAATTCGAGAAAGACTTTCCAGTCGCCAGTTGTCATCGAGTGCTTCCCTTCCCGCAGATGATACCCCAGTCGCGTGTTCAACAGTTTTCCCGGCGGGGGATATTCGGTCGTCTCGATGCCTCCCGCTCCCAGCAGCTTGTAAACAGGGTTGGCCGCCACAAGCATTTGAAACTGCCCCTCGGGATCGGCCCAACTGTCTTCGACCGCGTTGGTGATCAACACGGGCCGGGGTGCGCAAACCGCGACCAGACAGTGCTGATCGAACGGCAACCTATCGACGGCGTCATTGAATTTTGTGAACTCGTCGCAGAACCAGTGCGGGAAGCGGTCGTTGATCTGCTTGACCGTTTCCCCCACCTTGTGCCGGCTGGGAGCGGTCCCGCCACATCCCGCCTGATGGGGAATCACCAGCGCAATCCGTTCATCGAGCGCGCCGGCAAGCAACGCGGTCTTTCCCAGGCGGGAATGTCCCACGACGGCGATCCGCTTTGGGTCGATTTCCGGGGCGATCACCAGATAGTCGACCGCGCGATGCAGTCCCCAGGCCCAGGCGGCGATGGAGCCCCATTCGTGCGGGCCAGGCTGCTTTTGCCCCTCCTTCAAAAAGTGAGGATGGACTCCATCGGTGAAGTCGGGCTGGTCGGGGTCGATGTCGCCGGTGTAGCAGGTCGCGATCGCGTAGCCACGGTCAATCGATTGCTCAATCGCCCAGACATCTCTGTCTTTGCCACGTCCCTCGTCGGTCGCGCGGTTCTCTTTGCAGCCCTGGCAATTCCCTGGAAGCCAGACCTCTGGCAATGGAATCTGGGGGTGGTCGAGGACCGCGTGGTTGCCGCAGAAATTCAAGCCGACAAACGCGGGAACCTTTCCCTCGCGACGATTGGGGATCGCCACCAACAGGTGCATGGGGGGCGTCCCCTTCGGTCCGAATTCCAGCTTCATCGACCGCAGAGTTGCTTTTCCGCCGAAGAGCTGTTTGTCTTCGAATTCGACAGTCGCCTTGAGGTTGGTGGGGGCCGCCGGCGCGGCACCGTACATGTAATGTTCAAACAGCCGGATCAGTTCACTGCGGCGCGATTTCCGCCATTGCTCGGGCGATGTGACAGCGGAGCCGTCAAACGCCACCAGCGGATTCGGAAGATCCGCATTTGGTTTGAGTTCGCTGACGGGGGGGAACGGTTCGGCGGCGCGGGCCGGGGGGATCGAGAGTGTCACGGCGAAAACGCCCAAAAGGAACGACAGACGCAGGAGTCGCGGCGAAGTCATGAGGGGGAAATTCCAGGATGAACGGCGACGAATCCGACGGCGGGCCACCGCAGTCGTGCGGTCCGCATCGTGTCGGGGAATTGGCCGAATTGCAACTCACTTCGACGGGACGAATTTCCAGTCTTCGTCGAACAGACCGGCCGCGACGACTTCGTACGCCGTGGGGTCAGCGGCGGTCGGGGTCGGCTTGATCACCGCCCAATCTCCCAGACGCGGGTAAAGCAGCGCGTTCGTCCCCTTCAGATCCGGTTCCCGAAAGGTGTGCCCGCTGTTGAGTACCACGTACTGTCGGCGATTCTTGGGATTGGGGTAGATCAGCACGGGAATGTGCGATTTCGCGTCGTACTCGACGCCGTTCATGACCAGGCGGTCTTTGGTCCAGGTGATGGGAAGTTGCGGGAGGATGTCGGCGATCAGCGGATTGCTTGCGGGATCGCCAAACAACACCAAGTTTTTCGCATGGAATACTTCGCGCGGGGCGGATGCGGGTGCGACGGGCAGAGTTCCCCGAAAGTACTTGTCCCAGATGCCCGCGAACTGCTTGGCCGACGCATTGAGGAAACTGTCATGTGTGCGA
>JAPLOC010000375.1:2402-3286 GCA_026692825.1 Planctomycetota bacterium
GGCTGGATGACCACAAACGCCGCAGTGAACGCGTCGTCAATCGGACCTTGCAGCCCCCTGTGTTTCTCGGGGCGATCCCGCAATCGTTTGCGGATGTCGCGCGTGTCTTCGATCAGCGTCCATTTTCCGTCCACCCGTTCGGCCTGAACCATGACCGCGAAATCGGTGCGTATCGACGTCGTATCAATTTTCTGGCCATCGAGTTTGACCACGAGCGGCTCGCCTTGCGGACCAAGCCACAACGTGATCCGCCGCACGTTGTCCGTGGCGACGTCGAAATGGTTTCCTTTGCGGGTGCCATCCACAATCGCTTTTTCGAATGTGGTTTTCAGCGCGTCAATCTGCGCCCAGTCGCAGTGTCCGTATTTGGGAGTGTAGGTGACAAACCGCACCCGTTCCGGCGGCGTGCGTCCCGGGTCGGCGAATTTGCGATACTCCACCTCCGCCTTGTCTTGCCATTCCTTGGGCATCGCGTGTTCCAAACCGGGCGCGACGAGGTGGGTGAACCGGAGCGGTTCCTGAAGTGCCTTCAGCGCGGTTTCGATGTTGGTCGCCGCCATTCGCTGAGCGTCATTCTCACCGCTGTAAGTGACCACGGGGACATTGAACGCGTTTTCGGCGTAATCGACCGCATCGTAGATGTGCAGGCACTTTTCGACGTAGTCGGGGAGTTTCTCGGGCAGGTCGGCGACATAGCCATGGGTTGTGGTGAATCCCGCCCCCGGGCCGATCACGCAGTAGTTTCCTGGATGGTGCAAACCGATGTGCCAGGTTCCCGCTCCCCCCATCGAAAAACCGCGCAGCACGATGCGGTTGGGATCCACCGGTCCCCGAGGCTTACCTTCCAATCCGGGAGGGCCGAATCGGAACCAGTGGACCGCCTC
>JAPLOC010000376.1 GCA_026692825.1 Planctomycetota bacterium
TGACGTTCCCCACTTGGATCACATTCGGCAGTTCGTTTTGGGAAGCGCTCCGGAAGCGTGGAGTTCGGCGTACGGCAAGGTCTCGGGGGTGTTCCCGCTGGGAGAATTGCGAAAACAGCCGGGGCGGACCGTGGTGATTCTTCGCGGCGAAATCCAGGTGAACGAACCGGGGGCGATCGCGTTTCGCGTCGATGCGACGGAACGATTCCAGGCGTGGGTCGACGCGCAGCCGCTGGTGGGCGAATCGCGATTCGAGGCGACGCTGGAACAGGGTCGACATTCGCTGATCGTGCGGATTGAGATTTCGGACCGAGACGATCCGGAATTCCAAGTGGAGTTGATCAAGCCGGAAGGCTCGACGGCGCAGTTTGAAGTCGTCGGCGGGGCGTGAGGCCGGTATCGCCGACGAATTCAAAGCAATCGGGATGCGACCGGCGGCTGCGCCGCAGTGGAGGTGAAGCTGTGTATCGTTGATCATCCTTGATCCGATACTCAACCCGACGGAAAATAAGAAGTCGACGCCAAGCTGTCGGATTCATTGCTCCGCGTGAGGATCGCAAACAACGAAAGTGTTTGTGGACGGCTATTAAGACAGCGTCAGTGGATCCAAATGTTCTTTCAGCAGTCGGGGACCGACGATCGGTTGGCCATCCTCGTCGCATTCACCCGGGCGAGATCGGAAGAGCACACCCAGGGGCGTCCAGTCCAAGGGGATTGACGGTGTGTGCCCCAGATATTCGCCTGCGGAATTCAAAATCTCGTCGTCGGGGAGTTCATCGGGCAGGCGGACGCCCCGTTTGGGGTTGCGAATCATCCAGGCGACCGCCCCCAGGATAGATGCCGCGACTTGCAGCGTCGTGGCATTCTGGTGAGGCACCAACTCGCGGGCTTCCTGAATCGAGAGAATCGTTCCGCACCACCACGACTTGTAGTCGTGGCCCATCAGCAGGACACCCAATTCGTCGAGACCGCGTCCAATATCGTCGGACATGATGCGGTGCCGCGGCAAATTCCGGTAGTTGTTGGCGCGCACATCTCTCAGACAGGCGGAGGCGTCGGCGCAGGGAAGGTAGGTGTAGTGGACGGTGGGCCGGTAGACGATTTTGTCGGAAGTGTCGGCCACGGACAGATAGTCCGACAGGCTGAACGCTTCGCCATGGCGGATGACCATCCCGACGATGTCGCTGGAGGGAACCCGGGTGCGGACAAACGTGTCGATTCCCCGGCTGTCGAGGCAAATCTGGTTGCAGGGGCCGACCTTATGTTCCCAGGCACCGACCGGAAGTGTCCGTTCGTGTGTCCCCCAGCCCATCTCAGCCGGGGCGACCCCTTCTTCGTACAGCCCTTCCACGCTCCAGGTGTTGACGAATTCCCCCGGTTGTCGGGGGATGTAGGAAACCTGGGTGTCCCGCTCGCTGACGTGGATTGTTTTGACGCCGACGGTTTGGGCCAGGAGATTGTAATGTCGATCGGCCAGCGCCCGTTCGAGCGTCGCGCGACGCGGGTCGTCGGGTCGGTCGGTCACGATCTTCGCGGCGATATCCCTCAGCGCCCGCTTGGTGAAGTGCGAGACCAGGCCGGGGTTCGCGCCGTGGTCCAGAACCGCGGTCGGGCCACGATTCCCTCCCCAATCCTCCAGCATCTTCCGGATCGCCATGTGGCGGACGTACAGAGTGCGTTCCGGCGGCGTGAGCGCATTGTCGGCGTAGGGATCCCAGAGTTCGACCGACGTGTTGATGTACAAAACCTGATTCTTGTAGCACCACGTGAGGATATCGACACAGTCGATATTCCACGCGAGGTCGATGATCATGTCCCCCGGACCAACGAGCGCGCCAAGCTGCTTCGCCATCCGCGCAGGTTGAATTCGGTCCTTGCAAAAATTGACGCCAGCGTCGATCCAGTGCTGCAGTTTCTCGGGAACTTCGTCGGCGAAATCCATCACGGTGAAGTGATGGACCGGCGTGTCCATATGTTTCCGCAGGAGGGGCAGCGTACATTGCGCGACGCCGCCGAAGCCAATGATCAGAACCTTGCCGTTGAACGAGATGTTTGTCATCGCGGCTCTCCGTTGACGTCGTGGCGACCACTGCGATCAGCCCCTGGCCCCGCAGTCGCCGAGATATTCGCCCGTCCGGCCAAAGCCATCGACGACAGCGTGCCCAACCGACGCCCCCTCCGTTCCGAAGAGGACACAATCACAAAACAGTCTGTCATTTCAGGACATGCAACCTCCCGGGGGTGTTCGCGCAATGGGACCAAGCGGTGATTGTAGGCGGATAACGGAGATTGTAAAGCAATTCGACGATTCGGAACCGCTCTGTGGTTGACCACGGTCCTACATTCGTTACGATCGTTCTCTGCTGGTCAGCGGGCCGCACAAGCTGCTGTCTGGCGCTTCACTGCGCGAGACGACTGCGGGGATACCCCGTGGGAGATGGATTGTCTGGCTTTCGCGGCGGAAGCAGACGTCGGCGCGACCTTGCACCGACTTCTGCTTCGCCACCGGAACGAGTTGCGCGGCCCGCTGGCCACTACAAAATCGCGGAGCGAGCGTGGA
>JAPLOC010000377.1 GCA_026692825.1 Planctomycetota bacterium
ACGCGTCCTTGCCGTTTTTGCCCGAGACAGTCACCACACCCTCCGAAGCGATTTCGCCCGATCCGCCGACCTCGCTTTCAAACGTCGTGGGAACCAGCGTGGTTCCACCCTGGATTCGTGACTGGTATTTCAGACCGACGTCGATCGCGGCGATCTTCGCGTTCGTCTCGGCGAGCTGCCGTTCGACACTGCCGCGATGTTCCAATTCCGCCGGCGACAGCAATGGGACGCGATTCATCGTGTATTCGCCCCCCTTGACCCCCAGTTCTTTCAGAATGTGCGAACTGTAAAAAATGCCGGCGAGGGCGTAGTAATCCTCGGTGGAGATCGGGTCGAATTTGTGATCGTGACAGCGGGCGCAGCCCAGAGTCAGACCCAGGAACACCTTCCCGACGGTGTCGATATTGTCGTCGGCCATATCGCTGACGATCTTCTCTTTGTCGGCGTCCCCCCGGTCCCAGACCCCGTTGGTCAGAAACGTCGTCGCCACCAGGCCGTCGGGATTGAATCGATCGCCCGTTGAGGTGGGAAGAGTGTCTCCCGCGATCTGCAGCCGGGTGAATTCATCGAACGGCAGGTCGTCATTTAGCGATTTCACCACCCAGTCACGATAGCGCCACGCTTCGGTGATTTCGCAACTGGCGGTACGGGTCTTCGGGTTGGAATCGTAGAAGTCGGCATAACGGACAACATCCAGCCAGTGCCGGGCCCAGCGTTCGCCGTACGCGCGCGACGCCAGCAACCGATCGACCACCCGCGACCAGGCGTCGGGACGCGCGTCGGCGAGGAATTCGTCGACCTCGGTGGGGGTTGGCGGAAGCCCCGTCAGGTCGAAGGTCACCCGGCGCAGCAGCGTGCGTCGATCCGCCGGCGCGGTGGGTGCCAACTGCTGTTCCGGCCACTTGGCGGCGATGAACCGGTCAATTTCGGTCTGCGACCAGCGCGGTCCGCCAGCAATCGGGGGATCGATGACCTTGAGTGGCTGAAACGACCACCAGGTGCGTGCCTCCTCCGCCGACATGCCGACGGCTCGCCCCGACTTGATGCGGGGATCCGGTGCGCCTCGAGACACCCATTCGACGAGCGTCGCGACTTCCACATCGGTCAAACGTCCTCCGCCGTCTTGCGGGGGCATCTGCAGCGAGGCGTCGTCGTAGCGGACGGCCGTTATCAAGAGACTTTCGTCTGGCTTCCCGGGGACAATGGGGGAACCGCTGTCGCCTCCTTTCGACCAACCGGACCGGCTATCCAGAGCCAGGCCGCCGCTGGTTTTGCCTTTGGCGGCGGAATGGCATTTCTCGCAACGGTCGGCGAGGAGAGGTCGGACCCGTTTTTCGAAGAAGTCGTTGTCGTCTTCGGCGAACGCGGTTGCCGGCATGCACCCCAGGAGACAGCAGACGATGAGAATTGTGTGTCGTGCTGGCAGGAACCTGGGAAATTGCTGGGGCATGATGGCGGTCGCCCTGGGTGGGGTGGGCAGGGGGCTGACGCCGCCCCGCTCGCCTGGATGGGACATTCAAGACGCGTTGTTACCCGCGCACGTACCTCCAGGCCAGCCAGCAGAGCGCAGGCAGAATCATGAAGATCAGGACGGCGGTGGTCGCCGTCGAGCGGGTGTCATCGGGCCAGCGGGCCATGGGATTTCCCAACGAAGCGAACTCGTGGTCCGTCAACTCAGGCGACCACTTCGGGATCGGTTTCGCGGACTGCCGGGTTGTTTGGGTCGAACCATTCGTGCTTGAACACAATCC
>JAPLOC010000378.1 GCA_026692825.1 Planctomycetota bacterium
CCGGTTCTGCCAGCGCCTTTTTGCTGAACAGTCCCGCTTTCTCTTCTTCGATCTCCTCAAACAGGTACTGCCGCGGACGCTTCTCCCGAACGATCGGCGAGTTGAGCGCGTGGGTGATTGCCGCCGCGTCCATCCCCCGGCTTTCCTGAAACGCCAGAATGTTCGGCTGCGCACCGCTGTCAAAAATCCGGCGGTCGTCAGCGCGGGCCTTCATCATCAGGGCGAACGAAGCGAGCTGCGCCGCCCGATCGTCGATCTCCAGGCCGAACAGGTTCTTCTCCAAAATCAAACGCGGAATGTCCTTCGCCCGGTAGCCCCGCTCCTGATAAATCGCTTTGAAAAGTTCATACGCCTCCACCAGAATGTGGCCCGAACCGCACGCCGGGTCGAGCAGCGTGAGGAGTTCGGGGTTCAACGAAAGATCAACCGCCACGGAAGGACTCGGAAGAAACACGGAAGTCGACTGTGACGGCGCGGAAGTTCTTGCAGTCGTGTTGCGTGGTGTTCCGCGGCTCGTTGCCGAACGATCTCGCGCAACTGCTCCGCGACTTCCGCGGTCTGCTCCGCCGGCTCGATGTAGTATTCCATCTTCGCCTTCAGCGGCGATTCCGGATGGTGTTCCAGCCACAGCCGACCGAGAGTGTTCTGTACGAGGTATTTGACAATCCAGTTCGGCGTGAAAAGCTGCGTGGCCGCCGGTATGTCTTCGCTGGCGACCACTCTGCCGATCACCTTGTCTTTCTTCTCCGAAATGTAGAACTGATACAGCCAGCCGATGATCTCGACTTCCTGCCAGTCGGCTTCGTCGATTTCGCTGACCAGTTTGCGGATCAGGGAGTCGGAATTCAGCAGATTGTCCGGCAGCAGCAGTTCGGTTTCGTCATCGATCTTCTCAAACAAGAACGGCATCGCCGTGTTGAGGGCGTTGCACTGGGCGGTCAGCAGCAACCGATACAGTTCGGCTTCCTTGTTGCCGGCGAGCTTCAGGTCCACCACCAGATCTTTTTTCAAGCCGGGGAGATCGACGTGTTCGGCGTGTTCCAGGATTTCGGGGATCAGCCCCTCACCCCGGCTCTCTCCCCGGTGGGGCGAGGGGGAAAGGACGCGGTAGCCGTGGTCGAGGTAGCCGTGGAGTTCCATGAAGCGGATGGCTACCAGCCGATTGAACCAGGTGTAGGCCATCGCCTCCATAGTCTGGTCAAAGCCGTTCGCCTGGATGCGGTCTGCGAGTCGCTTTCGTTTGCCGACGATCGACCGGGGGAATTCCCGGCCGGCGATTACCGCCACGTCGCCCGAGTCCACCACGGATTCGATCTTGCCGGCGGTCAAGCCGTAGAAGGCGGCCCGATCGGTCATCGCCTGGATGAAGTCGGTGCGAGCCTGGGGGGCGTAGGATTTGAGTTTGGCGCGGTTCATGACGACAAAGGGGCCACGGAAAGGCACGGAAGGACACGGAAACGGTCGAGGGCAATTGCGAGAATTAGAAGACCATGCGTTTTACCGAGGCTTTGTCGCGCCCGAAGTTGATGAGCAATCCGACTTTGATTCCCGTGGCCTTCAAGTCGTTCAGGAGTTGTGCTTCGTCTCGCGTGTCGATTCACCAGGATATCCGCACGGTAGTCGCCGACGTTGTGGCCTTTGTATCGCACCTCAATGTCGGTTTCGATTTCGGCCTTCATTCCACGCAAACCCAATTCGACCTTCATGGACCGCTGGTAGACCTTTTCCAGAAAACCGTATCCCATCTCCCGGTAAACTTCGAATGCCGCTCCAATGACCTGCTCAGTAACGTCTTCGTGCAGCAGTACCATTTCGATGTCTCCTGACGCAATTGGGATTGGGGGCTGACAGAACTGAAAAATTGGCCACGGAAGGACACGGAAAAAGGAAAATTGACTCGCCGCACTCGTCAGCGACCATGGTCGGCGTCGTCGTTTCCGTGTTCTTCCGTGCCTTTTCCGTGGCCTATTTTACCGTATCTGAATCCGTTCGTGGTTGCGGATCGCATTTTCCAGTTCCTCCCGCAGGGCATCCAGGAACCCGTTGACTTCGTCGGAAGTTTCGAGGTAGGTCGACTGCACGAGTTCCGCCGGCTTGATGATCCGTTGCGTCTTGACCGCGGGAGGTGGTGGCGTGGTCCGGTCCGCACCGTCGTCCTTGTCCTTCTTCCGTTCCACCAATTTGCGAACGAACTCTTCAATTCGACCCACCGAGGCGTCGAACTCTTTCACCGCTTCGCTCTCATCCTGCGTGATGTGGG
>JAPLOC010000379.1:0-3820 GCA_026692825.1 Planctomycetota bacterium
AACGCCTCCATCGCGGCGGTCACCGCCGCCGCTCCCGGTCGGATTTCGGGGAACGGCCAATCCTGGTCGCGCCCCAGCCGCACCGCCTGATCGGCCATATTCGCCTTCAGGGCCGTGATCTTCTCGGGCGACTGAATTTTCTCGATCAGGTTCGCCGACTCGGTCGTCAGTTTGATCGCCGCCAGCAACGGCAACAGCGCCTCGAGCGACTCGACCCCCGAACATCCGAATTCCAGGAAACGCTTCGCGACCTCGGTCGCCGCTGTCAGCGCGCCACTGCGGACCAAGTCGGCGACATAGCGCAAATAAGCCCGCTCGGTGGTTTGCCGGTGTTCTGTGGTGGGATCGCTACGGAACGCGTTGAGTGACTGCGAGAGCGCCTCCTTGTATCGCCCCTGCTTCAATAGCCCGTCGACAATGACAGGGACCGGCTGCAATGTTCGAGAAGCGCCCCGCGCCGTCCGACTCTGATGCCGAGATTTCATCTCGCGCTTCCCTCCGTGACGTTCGACCTCCCCGAATCCCGGGGGCCATGCGCCGTGCGTGGCATCGCGATCTTAGCGGGCGAACTTCGAAAGCGGAAATGAACCGTGCGGTTTTTTTGGGGGGATTTCGCTGGTTGCGGGCCGTGAAAATTCTTGGCGTGGGGCAAGCGCGGGGCGTGACGCCGGCAGTTGGCTGACGTCGGCAGGGGGCTGACGCCGCCCCGCTCGCCTTGGGCTGGTGCCTACTTTTTCTTTGTCGCGGGCTTCCGGCCGCCGACACGTGGGTCGGGCAGCGTTTCCGGCTCGTAGGGGTGTTTGCGTTTTCGCAGCACCCTCGCCGACTCAATCTCGTCCCCGACCCTCAGAGCGAGAGCGATGTCCAAACCCTTGATCACCCGACCAAACACGGTGTGGCCCCGTTCTTCTTCCAGGTTCGGGTTCAAATGCGGCGTCGGCAGGTGGGTGATGAAGAACTGCGAACCCCCGGTGTCTTTTCCCGCGTGTGCCATACTCAAGGATCCCTGGAAGTGCATGCGGGCGTTTCCGTTGTAGCATTCACACGGAATGCTGTAACCCGGCCCCCCCTGTCCGTCATTTTGCGGATCTTCGTCAAGCGTGTTCGGGTCACCCCCCTGCGCCATGAAGTTCGGAATCACGCGGTGAAATTTGATCCCGTCGTATTTCTTCTTCTCGACCAGACTGATGAAATTCGCCACGGTATTGGGAGCTTCGTTCTCGAACAGTTCAATGACGATGTCCCCCTTGTTGGTCTTGAACACAACTTGTGGCAGATCATTCGCCTGCTTCTCGTTCGCCCGGATCTCCTGCTCTTTCGCCCAGTAGTCGACATAGCTTTCGCACGCTTCGAGAAACGGGCCGCCAATCACCGGAAACACGTTCTCGTCCGCCTTGCGGGCCGCCAGCAGCGTTTTCTCGGCGGTGATGAAGTCGTGGGTCGCGAACTGGGAAATCCCCAAGAATGTCAGCAGCGGAGCGCTCTTCTTGCCCGCCTTGGTCACCAGCCCCACCATTTCGATCACCTGGCGGTATTTGTTCTCCTGGAACGCCTCGGCGACCACAATTTCCGCCGCGTCGACGTCGGTGGGATCTTTGGCGTAAATCTTCGGTGCCAAGTCAATCATGCCGCGCTGCACGTCACTGACGAAATCCTGCTGCATTCCCTGAAACTCTTTGACCAGCTTTTGGCGGGCGTCGTTGTCGGAGTCCTCAAATTGCTTCTTGAGTTTGTCGATCTTCTTGAGAAACTCTTTCTTGCGCGTGACCAAGTTCGGCCAGTCGGCCTCAGTGTACTTGCTGGCCGCCGGCCGGGTCTTGCCTCCGGTTTTCGCCTTCCCTTCCTGGCCATGCAGGAAGAGGGGCCACATCAGAAATGCGGCCGCCACGAAACTGACGGTGAACACCAGCGATTTCCGAATCGCGCGCATGAGAGCAACTCCGTTTTGTCTCGCGGCCAGACAGTCTGTGCCGTCGGGGCGCGAGGTCGCTTTGAGTGTGACAGAGGGACTTCGAAACAAATCGAAGTGCCGAGTCTACGCCGTTTTGTCTGACTGGGGTAGCCCAAACCCTTGTTCACTTCCCATTGCGTCGGGAAGGAAAATTGTCGATCCACCAGTCCCTCTTGTGCCATTTCGATACGTCTGGTATCCGACCGGCAAAACCTACCGTGGGAATTCCCGCGATATGGCACACCCGTGTGAACGTGCGATCTCTGGAGGCGAATGGATGCCGAAACCAACGCGACACATGCACCAAGGTATCGCGGAAAACTCCTTGGGAAAACTCTGTTGGACCGCGACGTTGTGTGTCGCCTGCCTGGGGCTGGCCACAGGACGGCCGGCGGAGTGCGCGGTTCGGGAAGTGAAAGCTGTCGACGCGGGAGCGACGACCAATTGGCCGCAATTCCGCGGTCCGACAGGACAAGGGCTGGTTCACACACTGCCTGACGATCTCCCCCTGAGTTGGTCGGAATCGGAGAATGTTGTCTGGAAGGTGGCGGTACCGGGCAAAGGCTGGTCTTCTCCGGTGATTCAAGGAAACGATCTCTGGTTGACCACCGCGACACAAACAGGCAGGTCATTGCGGGCGATCTGTTTCGATCTGAGAACCGGAAAGATCCGCGTCTCGACCGATTCGCTGTTCAACGTGGATCCCGAAACGAAAGGGCTGGCCAAAGCGGGCAACGCCGCCCCCACGCCCATTCTTGCCGACGACCGCGTTTTCGTTCACTTTGGAACGCATGGAACCGCCTGTCTCGACCGCGACGGAAACGTCCTTTGGAAACGGGTGATTCCCTATTACCACCACCACGGTCCCGGCTCGTCCCCGGTCCTGGTGGGGGACGTGCTGGTTGTCGTTTGCGACGGGTTCACCGGGCCGTTTTTCGACAAGGTCGAGCGTCCGGGAATTGAAGCCGCCCAGTTTGTGATCGGACTCGATGCCGCGACCGGCGACATTCGGTGGAAGACTCCCCGCGACGGCAAACACTCGTACGCGACTCCCCTTTTGATTGAAGTCGAAGGGAGACGCCAGGTCGTCTGTCCCGGCGGCGACGGTGTCTGGGCGTATGATCCGGACACCGGGACCGAATTGTGGTCGTATCCTTTTGTGGGCCACTCCAACGTGCCGCGCCCCGTAGCAGGAAACGGTCACATCTTTATCTGCACGGGTTACAATCAGGCGTCGCTACTGGCAATTCGCGAAGAGGTGAGGGGCACGGTCGGAGATGTCGACATTTCCTGGAAGCTCTCGCAGGGAGTGCCGTTTGTCTCTTCTCCCATCCTGGTTGATGATTTGCTGTACCTGGTGACGGACGACGGAATTCTAACCTGCGTCCATTCCAAAACGGGGAAGCCGGTCTGGAAGCACCGCTTTGGGGGCCAATTCTCGGCATCGCCGATCGTGGCGGGAAAACGGCTGTACTTCTGCGGCGAAGATGGAGTGACCTACGTCGTTCGGGCCGGCTCGGTCTATCGGCAGTTGGCCGAAAACCAGTTGCCGGGCAAACTGCTGGCATCACCGGCGGTTTCCGCCAACCGCATCTACCTGCGAACGGAAGGGCACTTGTACTGTATTGGAAATGACGGAACCGCCCCCGCAGATGCTGGACCCACCGGTCCGGTTCGGCTGACCGGCGCGGAAAAACAAGGCCAATAGGGGGTACCCATTCCAACAGCAATGTCCGTCGATACGCGCACTGCCGACTCGCTGCGCTCGAGGATCGTCGAATTCTTAGACAGAATGAAAAAGCCTGGTCAAAGAATAAAAACAGCCGCGGCGTTCATCTATGGACGAACGCCGCGGCGTGTTGCCCCGGC
>JAPLOC010000379.1:3876-7848 GCA_026692825.1 Planctomycetota bacterium
ATGCTACCAACAAAAAACAACGGTGATGGCGAGCCATCAGCCTACGAGCTGCAATTCAGTCATCGTTTCCCGCAGCCGGTTGCGGGCGGTGTGCAGCCGCCGCTTGATCGTGCCGACGGGACTGGCGAACTGATCGCTCATTTCCTGCAGTGACCGACCTTCGAAGTAGAACGCGACCAGCGTGTTCCGGTCGAGTTCCCGCAGACGGCCGAGACACTCCCGCAGCTTGTCGGCGTTCTCGCTGGCGACCATTCGGTCGAGCGGAGCGGTTCCGTTCGACTTGGCGGCTCCCAGCGCGTCGTCCTCACCCAGCCGCTCGCGCGGCCGGCGAACCGCCTTGTTGATCGCCAACCGGACGGCGATCTTTCGCAACCACGGTTCGAACAGGGCGTCGTCCCGCAGTTGAGAGAGCTTGCGCAACATCTGGATGAAGACATCCTGCGTCACCTCTCGGGCGCAGGTCCGGTTTTTCAACCGCCGGCAGATGGTCGCGAAGACCATTGGCTCGTACCGGATCACCAGTTGGCCGAAGGCGTCATGGTCGCCATCGCGGGCCAGTTTCAACAAATCGAAAACTTCGGCATCCATTATGACTGCTCTTCCCATCGAGGTACCCCGCCGACGTACGGTAGGGCCAAACCCGATCTTGAGAGGAAAACCAGCGCGGGCGTGCGAACGCCAGGCTGGAGAGTGGGACAGATGTGCCTGAAGTGACGCGAACGCGTCTGCCCACGGCGTTCAACGGCGATCGATCGCTCGCGATATCGGCGAACGACCTCTCGGGAAGAACCCACAAGCAGGGAGATGCGAGACGAACCCTCGTTCACGCACTCCACACACTTCAGACAAACAACACGCGGCGGCGGCTGATCAGCCGCTGACTGTGCCGCACAGCACCATGCGAGCCCATAGCTGCGGTCGCATATGGACCGGCCACGGGGCCCGCGTTGGATACTGGCGGGCTGCGGAGGGGCGTTCTGCCGAACGTTTTAATGTTCCCTCACGCATCCTGGCGTGTCGCATCCCTGGAAACTGGCTCTCCGCGAGATCCAGGCGATGCGCGACACCAGCCACCGAGACCTGAACGCCATTTTGGGCGACGAGGGTCTGGAACACCACGTTCGTGTTCTGGCTGTTGATCGACATTGCAAGACCTCCTGCGAGAAAGCCGCAGTCACAAATGAATACCGGGGTCGAACATCGACCCCCGTGCCCGACTTCGGGTCAGTGGGACAGTGTTTCCCGGCGGTGAAGCCGGGGGAGATTGTCAGTCTCTACGCCAAAGACGATCCGCGAACCGAGTTGGTTCGCTCAAAAATGTGAACTTTTTTCAGATTTTTCTCAAGGGCAACCGGCGATCTGTGTGTAACTCATTTTGCCAGAATGGGTTATGACGATATCTTTTTGCCTGAATTTTTTTCTCGCGGATTGGAACCACGGCTCCTCGGAGTCCCGTTGGCCCGCGTTTCGTCGCTTCGGAGTGAACCGGCGGTTGACGCGTGATCGACACCAGTGATACGGCATCGCGATCGGCTCCCTTCGTCTCCCTTTTTGCCGTTCCTGGCTTTTCGTGGTTCCCCTTGCCTCCGCCAACGCGCCCGGGTACACCGGAAATCAGGCGATTGCAGGAACGGCTCGGTCCGCTCGGTTCCGTTTCGCGTTCACCCTTCGAATTTGGCCTCGATTTTCCATGCCTCAACCGGTCTCCGCCAGTACTGATCCGAATCGCCCTCCCCGCGTCGGTACGAACAGACGGCGAATGTTGTTCGTCCTGATCGCGATCCCCCTGACCACCGCGCTCTTGCTGTACAGTTCGCTCTGGTGGAGCGAACGCCCGTTGAAAGCGGTGGAACGGGCGCTCGCGCAACGCGACTTTCCCCGCGCCATGGAGCTGGTCGACAACTACCTCAAATCCGACCGCAACAGCAGCCGGGCGCTCGACCTCAAGGCGCAGGCCTTGGTCGGCCTCCGCAAGTTCGGCGACGCCCTCGCCATTTACGACCGCGTCGGAACCGATACCGTCCCCGGTCTCCGCGCCTGGGCCGAGGCGATGCTCCATGAAAAACGCTGGTCCGACGCGTTGCTGCTCTTGCACGAAGTCGACCAGCGGCAACCCCACGATCCCGATGTTGTCCACCAACTCTCGGCGTGTGCGATGCAGACGGGCGACTTCGAAGAGGCGGTGCGCAAAGCCGAGGAATTGACTCACATCCCCGACCATTTCGAACGGGGGACATTGTTACTCGGGGTGCTGCATATCAATCATGGCAATTACCGGTCTGCCGCCGAGGCGTTCGAACAGTTGTTGGAAAAGAACCCGCAGGCGACCGGTTTACAGATCAGTCCTGAGGAGTTCTTTCAGGGACTGGGCCAATCGTACTTGGGGGACGGCAAGCCCGAACAGGCGATTGAGCGGCTCGAACAGGCGATCGCCATTCAGGAAACCGCCGACCGGTTCGCGTTCTTGGGGGACGCGTGGGAACTCAAGGGAGACCTGGCGAAAGCGGCAGCGGCCTGGGTGAAGTCGACCGCGCTCGATTCCAATCAGGTTCGCGCCCGCGAAGGTTTGGCACGTGCCGCTCTGGAAGAGCGTCAGCCGGCACAGGCGATCGAATGGCTCACCCCGCTTTCGGCACCAGACAAACTCACCAGTGCCGTCGCCCATTCGTTGAAACGGGCGAACTCACAATTGGGAGACACCGAGGCGGCGAAAAAGTGGGAGGTCGAGGAATCTCGCTTGCGCGACGCCGAAGATCGCAAACGGGCGCTCGACGATCTCGTGAAACAGTCTCCCAGGTCATTCTGGGCTCTGGCCGTTCGCGCCCATCGATTCGCCTCGGAAGGAAACACCCCCCAGGCGGCCAACCTGCTGCGAACCGTCGATGAAGTCCGACGAAACAGCGCCAAATCGCATGACGACCCCAAAAAGTTCATCGACAAACTGCTGAACGCCGTTCAGGAAGGGACCGAACTTCCCAGCTTGGATTTGGTGCCGATTGAAATCCATTGATTTCCTCGTCCGAATACGTCCGGCCCGTACTCCCGCTTCGAGAACTGTGAACGAATGCGCTGAACGACCCGGTGATTGGCGCCGACCGGTTCGCCTGGGCGGGCACGTTCATGGTTGAGTCTCGACGATCGTGCGAAGTGCCACCCATTCCGGGAGCCAGCGCGAAATATCATCCGGAGTTCTTTCGATTCTCTGGAGAACTCGTTCCAGAAAAATCGCGGGTGACGCGTTTTACGGCTCGCAATACGGGCACGCCTGCTCGGAATTCTCCGGGTCGGCCCAGGCGAAGCGGACGCCGCGATCGATGGTGATGACGCCGGTGATCACGACGCTGATGGCCGCCAGTCGCAGCAGATGGCGTCGGCCGGCCAGTCCCAGAAACGTCGCCCCCGTGCCAGCGAGCAGCATCAACGGGGTCGTGCCCGCCCCGAAGACCGCCATCGACAGCGCCCCCCACACCGGGTGGGCCGTGCTTCCCGCGAACGCCAAGTAAGCGTAGACCAAACCGCACGGGAGGAACCCGGTCAGCACGCCCGCAAGAAACGTGTCGCTCCAGCGCGTCGAGGTCAGAAACGTACCAAACAGTTTCTGACTCGGACAGAACGTGCCGGGGGTCGACCGCTTTTTCCACAGAGAAAACACCCCGGTCGCCTGCAAACCCTGAGCGATCAATAACACTCCCGCGACAATCGCCAACCACGCCTGAACGCCGACGCCGCTGATTGGCAGGTGCGTCAGCTTCCAGCCCGCGAAGCCGGCGGTCGCCCCGAGAAACGCATAGGTCGAAATGCGACCGAGCGAGTAGACCACCTGCCGACCCAGATTCGCCCCGACGCTGCGCGTCCCCAGACCAATCGACACCGCGAACGCCCCGCACATCCCCAAACAGTGCGACGAACCAAGCAGCCCACCCAGAAAGACCAAAGACAGTTCAGGCATGCAGCACCGCCTCGGGTTCCATG
>JAPLOC010000380.1 GCA_026692825.1 Planctomycetota bacterium
GCGTTCGCCAGCGCCTTCAAGAGCCGTTCGCGACCATCGATTGGTGGAGCGACGTCACGGCATAACGTGGCGACCCGGGCATCGAAGAGCTGTCGCCGCCTACTGATCTCGCGGCAGGCGTCACATTCCGCGACATGCGCCGACGCCAGAACCGCAGGGTCGGTCTCGGCGGGACGCGCGAGATCGAGAATCCGCAGCGCAGCGGCACAATCTGGCACAGATTCGGTGATGGGATCGGTTTCTTCGCAGTTCACGTGGCGCTTCCTTGAACGGCCGGAATTCCGCCAGCCGAAAGATTGGTCGATAACCGGTCCCGCAGCCACGATTTGGCTCGTGACAGCCGACTCATCACTGTTCCAATGGGAACCTGCATCTGGTCGGCGATCTCGCGGTAGCTCAGATCGCCAAAGTAGTACAGGAGGAGCGGAGTCCGGTACTCTTCGTTCAACTCGAGCAGGGCGTTTTGCAGCGCCTCGGCATCGAAGTCAAGGTTGAGTTCCAGCGGGTCACAAGCGGCAACAGGCTCGGGAGTCTGTTCGAGAGCGTGGCCGCGTCGTCTGCCGGGGGATCGCAACTGCTTCAAGTAGACGTTACGCACCACCGTGTACAGCCAGGCTCGCGCGCCCGCCGCGTCGCGAATCTGTTCTCCTTTGCACTGCGCGGTCAAAAACGCCTCCTGAACCAGATCGTCGGCCTCCGACGCCGACCCACACAGCCGATGCGCGTACCGATAGACCTCGGCGTAATGCCGGTCGACCAGTTCGTTCATATCCACGGCGCGTGGGGGCATGAGACACACACTCTCTCTTCCGGGATGCGCGAGGCAACCGCGAAATTCCCGACAATCACTGGAAATGTGAGAATATCCGTTCGGCCGATGCAAAAACAGCCGTCGACTTGCTTGACCCCCCGTCGCCAGGCTCGATAATCGGGACTTTCCCGGCACCGCCGAGTCTGGGTCGATCGGTGGACCCGTCGGCGATTTCCCGTCCTCATCTTTTGAATTCCCCCCCAGCCAGCATGTCGCTGAACAAGAAGCAAAAAAAGCAGCTCGACGTGGAACAGCAGAAGATCGCCCAACTGCGATTGCAGCTCTCCGGGGCGAAGAAACAGCTTGATGACCCGGAAGAAGTCGTGCGGCTCGAAAAGGAAATCGCCGCCGCCCAGGCGCGCCTGGAAAAGATCAAGCTGCAAGATTGATTTCGCCTGTTCCCCAATTCGCAAGGAAGTCGCGCCCATGTCCAAGACCTGGAGGTTTCTCCCGTACGACGTGGCGCGGGTTCGCGAACTCGCCGCTCAACTGCGGATTTCACCAATTCTAGCCCAGGTTCTGACCGCTCGCGGTTACGAAACGGCCGAATCGGCGCGCGGGTTTCTGGATTCGAAATTGACCGAACTCCACGACCCCGAATTGCTCCCCGGGATCTCCGAGGCCGCAGACCGGGTCGTCGCCGCCCTGAAATCCAATCGCAAGATAGTCATCTACGGTGATTACGACGTCGACGGAGTCACCTCAACCGCGCTACTCTGGCATTGCCTGAAGCTCGCCGGCGGGACGGTTGAATACTACCTTCCGCACCGTCTGGAGGAGGGATACGGACTCAATTGTGAGGCACTCGAAAAATTGCATGCGGCCGACCCGCAGTCTCTGGTCGTTTCCGTGGACTGTGGAATTTGCAGTGTGGTTGAGGCGGCCCGCGCCCGTGAATTGGGACTCGAACTGATCATCACCGATCACCACGAGATGGATGCGACTCTGCCCGACGCGGCAGTCCTCGTCCATCCACGGCTGCCGGGATCGAAATATCCCTTTGGCGAATTGTGTGGTGTGGGCGTCGCCTTCAAACTGGCGTGGGCGGTGTGTGCGCGTCTTGGGGACGGAAAAAAGGCCGAGCCGCGGATGCGTGAGTTTCTGCTCGCGGCGATTGGGCTGGCCGCGATCGGCACCGTTGCTGATGTGGTGCCACTCGTCGGGGAAAACCGCGTCCTGGTTCGGTACGGACTGGGAGCGTTGCGCGAACGGGCGAGTCTGGGATTGCGGGCCCTGTTCGGCGTCACCAAGCTGGAAGAGAAAAAGCTGTTCGAGGCGGAAGACGTCGGGTTTGCGCTCGCTCCGCGGATCAATGCCGCCGGCCGACTCGGGCAGGCGCGTCTGGCGGTGGAACTGCTGGCGTCATATCTCGACGAGCAGAACAAGACCCGACAAACCGTCGAACGCCGGATGGTGAAGCAAGCGAAAGAACTGGTCGCCGAACATCCGGAATGGGCCACCCATCCTGCTCTCGTGCTGGCCCACTACGAATGGCACGCGGGAATCATTGGCATTGTCGCCAGCCGGATCGCCGAACATTATCAAAAGCCGACGGTCTTGATCGCGCTCAACGCCCAGGACGGAATGGGTCAGGGGTCGGCGCGGTCGTTCGCGGGGTACGATCTCCACGCCGGCCTCGCGAGTTGCTCCCAGCATCTGACCAAATTCGGGGGCCATCAAGCGGCCGCCGGCCTGCGGATCTCCGCCGACCTGATCGACGAGTTTCGCCTGGCATTTTGCGAGAAAGCGGGGACGTTCACCGCGTCGCCGCGAGATCTTGAGCTGCAGATCGACGCCGAGATTCGACTCGCCGAGCTAACAGTTCAGGCCGTTACGGAGTTGGAGCGTTTGGGACCGTTTGGACGATCGAATCCCCGACCGGTTTTCGTCAGCACACGGGTCGAACTCGCCGAGCCACCCCGCACGATGGGGGAAGGAGACCGCCATCTGTCGTTGCGGTTGCGGCACTACGGCAAGGTGCTGCGTGCGGTTGCGTTCGGGCGGGGAGAATGGGCGGCCGAAATCGCCGCCGCCCCAGGACCGTTGTCGATCAGCTTCGCCCCGGTGATCAACCGATTTCGCGGACAGCAGAACGTGGAATTGCAACTCATGGACTGGAAGTCGGAAAAATAGCGTCCCGGGATCGCAACTCTGTCGCGGTGATTTTTGGCAAAAATTCAACCAATCGAACGACGGGCGGGCAATATCGAGTGCCCCCTAAACCCCATCCGACTTGGGGACTGTTGTTAACGACACGCCCGTTAATGCGCGCACGGCCGACTCGCACTGCCTGTTGTCTGTGACACCCAATTGAGCCTGCACGCGGGCCGTTGAAAAAGTTTCCCGGCTTCGGGCGCGATGGCTTTGCGATTCGCGTCTTCCGCCATATCATCGAGCGAGAATTCCCTACCACGTCAAGACAGCGAGCCGCGTGATGTCTGTGTTGCAGCGATTTGTGTGGAGCGGACTGATCTGCGGGTGGTGGCTCGCGATACCGGCGGGGGCACGTGCCGGGGAGCGTGATGCCGCAC
>JAPLOC010000381.1:0-894 GCA_026692825.1 Planctomycetota bacterium
AACCTGCTCGCGGTGCTCGATGTCCTGACGGACCTTGCGGACGATGTGCGCGACGTCACCGCCCCCGTCGACGCGGATCAGGCCGAAGCGGGTCGTGTGCTGGTCGGTGTCGAGGTAGTAGTGACTGGAATCGAGTCCCCGGGCCAGGAGCGCCCGATTGTGCTCGCTCAGTTCGCTGACACGCAGGCGTTCCCGACGGATCGGTCCGCGACAGCAGTAGCTGAGAATGCCGAACTCGGTCACCAGCGACTGCGGCCCGAGGGGACCAACTTTGCGGGGGGAGAGCCCCATGACTTTGGCCCCGTTGGATCCCAGGCCGAAATAGGTCTGGGTGGCGAACAGGGGGTGGCTGAGCAGGAAGCCGTGGGAGGTGAGCCGCGAGGTGACTTTGGTGACGGCGTTGGGGAGCGAGTCGTCGAAGAAGTGCTGATGGAGGACCTCGGGGGTCGTCATCCGATAGCGCATGAGGTGCGACAGGATGTCGTAGTCACGATCCTGAAGTCGCGGGTTGCGCGTGGGGGGACGGGGCATGGTCTACCAGATCTCATAGGACAATCCTCGGGCTTCGCAGTCTGTGTGAAAATCCTGGACCCGAGCCTTGTCGTAGGCTCCTCCGAACTCAAGTACGAGATAAGGTAATGTATCGGGGGAGGCGGAGAGAACTGCATCAGGGAGTTTTTGTTGACGGCGTGCGGGAGCCAGGCGATCTACGCCGATCCAGCAGGGAAGAAGTTGCGGATTGTAACGGCGAATGCAGACGTACATCTGCGTCACCCCCAGATCGTGCCCCGCCTGAAACTGCCGCCGGATGACACCCCGCTGATTGCCCCCGAACAGTTTTCGGGCATGCGGCGCGGCGAGATAGACCGTCGTTTGTCGAGCGGCAACTCGCCA
>JAPLOC010000381.1:903-3322 GCA_026692825.1 Planctomycetota bacterium
CGAAGTCAGGCAGAAACTCGCCCGGACTCCAGCGGACGACCGGCCCGCGAAGGTTTGGCAGCGGCCTCGCCAGAACGCTCGCCTTCACCAAGTAACGGGCCGAGTGCAGCACCCGCAACCGGGCCTGGGCATTGACGGCGTCCAGCTCCCTGCGCGGCCACCATCCGAGCGCCGTTTGGCGGGCGGTGATCATCCGAATCTGCGTGCAGAGGGCGGCGAGAATCTCGGAATCGCGGTCGGTGAGGAGCATGGCGTCGGTGGTCGTGCGTTGACGCTGCCCGGTACCGACGGAAGGCGCCGACCGACAGCTCATGGAGCATGACGAACCGACGATGACACCCCCAAGAAAGTGGCACGTGGTGTGGCACGTTGTTGCCCGACAATGGGTCATTCTCGTAAGACACCAGTGACGCGACGCTGTGTCAATTACTGGCCGACCGACCAGTTGATGGCACTTTGATTGATGAGACGGGTATTTGGGACAATCGTTCACGGCCGCTCTGGGACGACGCCCGAATCCGCAAAGAGTCGGAGATATCGAAACTTTTTTGAGACGCCAACGTACCGGGTTCTCATCGGTTGTTGGGTACCGATTGCAAGGTGTCACTGCGGACGGGTTTGTATCGAGTCGGGGAACGCGAGGTTTCAAATATTTCCCACGCTTACGCTACCCAAATTCCCAGGGGTCCATCCGGAATTGTCTTCAACTTTTTCACTTTTTCACTTCGTCACTTCGTCACTTCGTCACCGCTGCACCGGGTCAATATCCCGACTCGGACTGGCAGGGGGACTTGAGGCCGGCTGAACCGTCCCGGGGCAGTTCCAGTGATTTCCAATTGTCAGACGGAATGGCGGCTTGCGCACAGTGCGATGCGATGCGATTTGATGCCGCCGCGAGTTGAATCGCCTGAGAGCGATCGGTCCCAGTGCCGCAACGTCGCGAACTCACATCGTGGAGCGTGAACATAGAGTCCCATCAGTGAATGTTGATCAGTTTTCGGGCTGGCACAGTCGCTGGCGGATCGCGCTGATCGGACGGGGGACGGCGGGGCCTCAAGGCCCTTCCGACTTGGTTGGCAAGCCGAACGCCCAATCGAAACCAGATGGCGCAGGCACCTTCCTTTTTCTTCCTTAGTGCGCGAAATCTTCAATGGATCCGCCGGAAGCTTCGCTCCGTTTACAACGGGTTGCTGGCTACTCCGTCACGGTTGACACCCCCGCAGTGGCTGATCACACTGAATTCACGTGCGAGATTCCAGATTACTGTCGAACTGTTCGCCATGACCGTCACACTCCCACAACGTCGCGTCCCACTCGGCCTCTTTCCCGGCCAGTCGGCCCCTCGTCTGTACGACCGCAGGGGTCGAGGCGTCCGAAGTCCTCTAGAGAGACTGGGCAGTTTGCTGACGCCAGAACCAAATCTGCCTCCCGTCACGTTATACGGGCCGGCCGGTCCGCGTAACATCCCTCTGGAAAACCGAAACAACAACCATAAACCCAGAATTCATAGAACGTTGTGGCCACCCCAGTCCCTTGGCCAATTTCACGATATGCGGACCGGGACAGGTGTTACACAGATCTGCATAAAGCCTAGTTCGCCGCGAAACTAAAGAGTCCCCAATGGGCGCACATCCATATTGGTATTTCGAAAAGTACGACGGAGATGTAGATGCCTCGCTTCAAACACTCCGTGAACGCGAATTCAATGCTGGGCGATACAATCCCGTAATACCGTTTCCGGATTTTCCACCCGGACCTCACTCACCATCCCCTGGTGCGCAGCACGCCACGATCGAAGAGATCATGGAAGATGCCGCCGAGGATGGGACACGCTCGATACTGGATCTCGATCATGTCTCAGACGCACCGGATTTCTGTGCCGTTACGCCACTGCCAGACGACGTCCTTCAGAATCTATACGGAACTACCAAACCCACGCGCGAAATGGTCGAACAGAATATGGATTTCTTCGAAGATGTCGAACGTGGTCAAGGTGTTTTCATAGTCCTATACAAAGATGGTCAACCCGACCAAGTATTCTTCGCTGGATACTCCTTTGATTGAAGCCACTGCGGTGGGCGCGGTCAGAACCGCGGCTGCCGCGTTGTTCATTCGCGAGCCGATGTATGACTTCTCTGTCGGTGCGATTGGTGCCGACGACCAGCGTCAAATCCTGAAGATCCTCGCGTTCGCGATTCCATCCCGCAAAACGGTTCAGGAACAGGAGTGACCCTTCAAACGCATCCTCAATGGGCAGAATTGATGGGGACGGTTCTGTCGCGGGCACGACTGAGTCCTCGGGCGCGAAGAATTCACTGACACCTTGCGCCGCCGGGCGGTTTGTGGTAGCACGGAATTCGCACCGAATTGAATGCGAAAGGAACCACCATGTTGAACTTGTCCAACGGGATTGACTCCC
>JAPLOC010000382.1 GCA_026692825.1 Planctomycetota bacterium
GGGTCGGGTTACTGTCGTTGGTGTTTGTGGGAGGCGCCTGGATGGCTCGCGCCGCCGACGAAGCGACGGCTCCCCAAGGTTTGACGGGAATCCTTCCCGCCGCCGCTCCTGCGGATCTCGAAGCGACGCTCGCCTCTCTCCCCGAAAACTGGCAGCCGTGGGGGGCGGCGGTCACCGCCGAGCTGGGCAAGCTCTACGCCGAGCCCACGGCAGAAATCGCCGACCAGAAAGCGGTTCTCGCGCAACTGCGGAAACGCGAAGCGACGGCCGCTCAATACCTGGCGAATCCCGCCTACCGCAATATCGCCAGCCAGCTCTCTTCGTTGCGCGGCAGCCTGAAGCGCCGCCTCGACGTCGCTGAGGCGATTCTGTCGACTCTCGAAATCGGTCCCGAAGCAGTCGCTCAGCGAAAGACGCAAGCGGCCCGCGAGCTGAATGCGGCCGCGGTGAATCTGTCGAACAACCTGAACGCGGTCTCGACCGGCGCGGGCTGGCGGAAATACCTGAAGACCGCCGAGATCCAGGAAGCGGTCAAGACCAACAACCCGGAACAGATTCTGGCGATCGCCAGCACTGTCAAAGAACAGTTTGAAAAAGCACCGACCGACGACGTCACCCAGCAGTTTATGAAGCGGGCCGACATTGTCGCGTTGCGGACTGCCGCTGGAAACGCCCTGGCCGCGGGCCAGGCCGTTCCTCCGGGAGCCGAACTGCGACAGGCCTGCACCGAGCTGGTCGCCGCGATTGAACTGGCGGAATCGGAAACGACCAGCGCCGCCGCCAAGGGGGTCCGCGACGCCTATTCGAAAATCGCCGCGGTCGCTCCCGATGGCGGAGTGCGAATCACCACCGCGCTGCGGGCGAATTATTTCAACCACAACGTGCGGGTGTACGCTCCCGAGAAATTCATCAACCGGTTTGTCAGCGAGTCGCGTCGCGACAACTCGGGGATCAACGAATTCGTTTCGGAAGCCCAGGTGACCGGTTCGCAGTCGACGCTGTCCAACGTGGGTATCGACGTGCAGCCCAGCAACAACGGAGCGCTGATGTATCTGGTCATCAACGGCACCGTGAATACCAGCACACTTGCGTCGACGAGTGAAGCGAACGTTTCGATCTTCGGCAACGCGAATTTCAACGCCTACAAACCGCTGGTCTTTGATGGCGAGAAGTTCAAGATCGGCCAGACGGCGGTCGGGGCGCGGGCGAGCAGTTCGCTGGGAAATATCGACACCAAGTACGACGGCATGCCGCTCATCGGGCGGATCGCACAGGGTCAGGCGCAGTCGATCGCATCGAGCCGGCTGGGTGAGGGGGAAGCGATGATGGCGAACCGCATCCGCGGCACCGTCGCGTCGCAACTCGACACCGAAATCAACCGGGAGTTTGGCCCCAATGGCGAACTTCCCAAGAAATTGGATGAGCGGGTCGCCGCCCTTAAGAACCTGAAGCTGTTCCCTGCCCCATTGAGCTGGACGTCGACTCACGACGAAGTCCGGATGGCGGGACGGATCATGGAAGCGGGCGAACTCGGGGGAAGCGCTCCCGACGCCACCCAGATGAATCCCCGCGGCCTCACGATTCTGTTGCACCAGTCGGCCCTCAACAACGGCATCGACCGGCTCGGATTCGCCGGCCAGACCCTGTCCGACGATCAGTTGCGTGACAAACTCCAGAAGCACATGGAAGACTTGCTCGGCCAGAAGGTCGACATGGGAACGAAGACCAAGCCCGCCAGTGAAGAAAGCGCCGCCCGACTGCTCTCGTTCGACGCCAATGACCCGATCCGTATCGAAGCGATCGACGACACGTTGGTGTTGAATATCCGCGCTGGACTGAAGCAGGAAGGAAAGGAAGAGATTCCGGTCCACCTGATTCGCGTCCCGATGTCGATCAAAGCAGTGACCGAGGGGATTCAGATCACCCCTGGCAATGTCTCGGTCGAAACGATTGACAAGAGCGAAAGCCAGGCGGTTCGCGCCGGGGTCATCAAGAAGAAGATCGAAGAGGCGATCACCGAGCAACTGGTCAAGCGATCGGTCTCGGTGAAACGCGGCAACCGTCAGTTCACACTAGCGGTTACCCGCGTCCGCACGAACGACGGCTGGCTCAACATTTGGGTCGAGTAGTCAATGCTTCGCCGGCTGAGACCGCTGGCGTCGCTACGAGATTTTGAAACCCCCTTGGCCGATAACGATTGGCCAAGGGGGTTTCCGTTTTTTGATTCCTCGAGTTGAGTAAAATCGGACATTCCGTCCGTCGTGCAGCGACCGAAACAAAGTCGGCGGCACTCTCTTTGTGCCGGCCCCGGTGTGCGTTCGATGCGACAAATCGCGCCCCAGGGCCATGCGAACGACCCAAGGCGCTGCCGCTTCGGCAGCACGTTTATTCCTGACACGACCGGAAACGAGACAATTTTGGGGAGCAGCGCCGGTCAGGAAGCGGGAGTTTGATACCGCTTCCTGACCGGCGCTGCTCCACCAAAATGTCTCAACGCGGACCGCGCGGGGTACAAATCAAGACGGCCTCGCCCCGGGCGGTATCGCCGGTTTCGGGCGATAGGCCTGCCCACCCTGTTGAGATATGGACATTGCGCCGCCTGTCGTTTAGCGTTGTGACAGGCTGGATTTCCGGATTCCCAATGACTGAGGAGATTGACCGACATGGCGCATGAGATGTTCAACCTGACGGGGCGCGTGGCTCTGGTGACTGGGGCGGCGAGCGGAATGGGGCGGGCGATGTCGCTGGCGCTCGCCGGTGCCGGGGCACGCGTGCTGATGGTCGACATCAACGCCGCGGGCGTCGAACAGACTGCCGCCGACGCGGTCGCCGCCGGTGGCCTGGCGGTGGGAACCGTGTGCGATATGACAAACATCGCGGCGGTTGACGGATTGTTCGCCCGAATCGATCGCGAATATGGCCAGATCGACTTTCTGGGGAACGTCGCGGGGGAGGCGGTTCGTGGTCGGCCCGAAGAGATCTCGCTGGCCGACGTGCAAACAACAATCCACAACCTGGTGATCAGCAGATTCTACTGTACACAGCAGGCGGGCAAGCGGATGCTGAAACAGGGACGGGGGAGCATTGTCAGCATTGGTTCGCTGGCGAGCGTGACGGCGATGGGGCGGGGGCATATCGCCTACAGCATGGGAATGGGGGCGGTGGTGCAGATGACGCGGGAACTGAGTACCGAGTGGGCCGCGCGAGGGGTTCGTGTGAACGCGATTCTGCCGGCCCAGGTGGTCAATGCGGGCCTGGAAAAGCGGATGGCAGAAGATCCGACACTGAAAGATCGGTTCCTCAGTGGGATCCCCGCGGGACGTCTCGGCAAACCCGACGACATTCGCGGGCTGGCGGTCTTTCTGGCGTCGGATGCCTCCGCCTGGATCACGGGATCGTTGTTCCCGATGGATGGCGGTAATCTGGCCTGCAACGCCGGTGCGACCATGGGCGAACACTGGATGCTGTAGCGATTGCCTCCGTTCCTACCCACATCTCGATTTGCGGTTGTGATCGATGCGAGTCCTTGTTCCCCTGGTGTGCGTTTTCGCGGGACTTCTGTGCGCACCGTGCGAGGCGGCCGAGAAGCCCAATATCGTGATCGTGCTGGCGGATGACCTCGGGTTTTCGGACCTGGGGTGCTACGGAGGCGAGATCGCGACGCCGAATCTCGACTCTCTGGCGGCGGGAGGGCTGCGGTTCACCC
>JAPLOC010000383.1 GCA_026692825.1 Planctomycetota bacterium
ATAGGTTGATTCGCCGGTCGTCAAGTTTGTTCTTGAGGACGGTGGCGAATTGCAGGAACTCCGCGGGACTGTCGGCGTCGGCCAGCCAGCCGATGAGTTTCTCCTCGGTGTCCCCGATGATCTTCTCGGGAACGTCGCTCCAAGCCTCGGCGAGGACCAGCGCCGCCGCCTCGCGCTGCGCCCGGCGATTCTCCTTGCCACGGCTTTCGTAATAAATCGTTGTCAACTCCTTTTCCAGAAACTCTCGTCTCGGCCCGAGTGTGTCTGTCCAGGCCTTCAGTTCCAAAGGTGAAACGGAAAGCAGTTCGCGAACAATATCGGTCCCCAACTCCTTCCACTTTCCGGTCGCTGTCGCTGGAAGTGCCGTTTCTGCCGAAGGAATTCCCGCCAGTGCCGCGGCGGCTCGAAGCCGTTGAACACGGTTCGCTTCGGGTTTGACCCACGGCCACAATTTGGGCTCCGCCTGATCGGCGTAGGGAGTGAGAAAGTCCCGTAAGAGGGTAATCTGTTGCGGTGTGGTACCCGGTCGCAAGATCTCATCGACAATGCATTGAATCGCGACGTCCAGCGATTCGCCGGCGGGTGCCAGCGAGACCAGCGCCAGGGCGGCATTGAGTTGTTTGCGCTTCCGTGATTCGGGTAACGTTCGGGCCAACTCAACGAGCGACTTTGGCAGCTTGGCGTGCAACTCCGTTTGCCACTTCGAATCCTTCCCTTTCAGTTCTTCCAGCGTCTCCGCGATTTGCGACGGTTCGTTGGCTCCCAGCAGCTTCGTCACTCTTGCGGTGATGTACTGGTTTTCGTCCGAATTCCGTTTGTCGTCAGCCTTTCGCTTCTCCTCCACTTGTTCCGCGATCACCTTGTCTGCCGCCGCCTTTTGTTTCGACCAATACAACCAACCTGACAAACCAACCACCACCAGTGGCAACAAAAACAGTACGACACTCAGCGCAATCGCACGGATTCCGCTTGCCTGCAAGAACTTCTCGGCCGTTTCAAAATCAACGGGTGAGTCCACCGTCGCCGCGTACCGCCGCGTCCAAGCCTGCGTCGGCTTCTGTTCTTTTCTCCACTGTTCCAGCGGCACCAGGTCGGCTCGGCTGAAATGGGCGGCCCGGCCGTCTCTTGCCAACGTCGCCTGTTCCACAACCCGGCGCCACTTCCGGGCCGAGTCGCGTTCGGTCGCGACCCAGGTTTTGCAGTGCCCCCACTGCCGCAACAACGCTTCGTGACTGATGTCGAGCGTCGTTTCGCCGGTCAGCGGTTGTGTGTCGGAAACCGTTGGCGAGGCGTTGAGCAAAGAACAGTCGGGTGCCAAAAACGGTTGGGCGACCGCGATGATCTCTTGAATGACCCGCTCGCGGGCGGCTTGCGCGAGCTGCGGATCGGCATTGTCGACAGCGGGGTCGGCTTCGGCTGCGATTTGCTCGATCTTCACCAGCCGGCGCACAAGCTGCCCCGAGTTGTTCGTGTCGCACAGGCTGCGGAACAGCCGCTCGCAAAATTCTTGCCGGCGGCTGACGACCGGCGTCGCATTCGGCCGGAACTGGCTGCGAAACCATTGGACGAAATCGTACTGCGCGAGCGGCCCCGTTTGGTTCACGGCGGGCGCGGTCGGTGCCGGGTCGGGGCGGTCGGCGAAGCGCTGATACACTTCCTCGGCGTGCAGGTCGAGCGCATGCGCGACTCCCTGGACCTTCGGATGGAGGTAGTGTTTGGCCGAAACCACAATGGACTCTGTTTTCCAAGCGTCGGCCTTTGGGCAGGCAATGTTCCAGGTGCGCATCAGGGCGTGCTGCATCAAGGGCAACTGGTCATGTTCGGTGCCGACTTCGTTCAGAATGCGGTCGACCAGACCCGGTTCGAATTTCGCCTGGAACAGCTTGAGCGGTTCGACAATCGCCTCCCGCAATTGATCGCGTGTCATGCGGGGAGTCAGAAATTGCGACTGACTGATCAACTCCGGCAGTCCCTGAAACAGGTCGCAGTTGCCCAGAAAGTCCGAGCGCATCGAAAGCATCACGTAGACCGGCTGCCGGGTCTGTTGCGCCGCCGTCAGCAGCAGATTCACGAAGGCGATCGATTCGTTCGCGCGGTCGTAGCGCGACTGCGTCGAACCGGCCGCCCGCTGTTCCTGTTCGGCCCGTTCGCGGTAACGAAACAGTTCTTCAAACTGGTCGACGAAGACCAGCACGTTGGTTTCATCGCCAATCTGGGCGTTCTCTATCGCCCGCAACAAGCCGAACCGCCCTTCTTCCAACGTGTTCCTGAGCACCGGCAGTGCGTATGGATCGGTGGCTGTCGGGTCGGGTGAGAGTTTCTGATGCAGCGCGGTCGCCAGATTGTGCAACGGCGCTTCGCCAAGGCGCAACGTGACCATCTTCCAGTTGGGCAACCCCCCGTTAAGCCAGCCCTCCTTCAGGGCGGGGAGCAGCCCGGCATACACCAGCGACGATTTGCCGCAACCGCTGGCCCCCACAACCGCCAGAAATCGGCGGGTTTCCAGACATTCCAACATGCGGCTCGTCTGCTCGCCACGACCGAAGAAGCGCCAGGCGTCTTCCTCCAGAAAGGGGCGCAGACCGGGATAGGGGGTCGGTGGACGCAGCGGATCGGTGGTTGCGGGAATCACGACTGGCCCCCTGTCGTCGATTGCTGGCGCTTCAGTCGCAGCTTTTCGACGAATTTTTGGAGTGCGTCGGGGTCACCATCGGGGATGATGTCGAATTTACTGGGGCGCGGCACGAGTTCGCGGTGGGGATCGGGATGGCCAACATAGAGCGCCAGCAAGGGGCGGCCCGGTCCCATCGCCAGGCGGCGGGCTTCCTTGGCGCGGGCATCGACCCACTCCCGCGAACTGTTCCCCCAGATGACCACGACACCCGCCTGCTCGCGAAACGCCTTTTGCAGCTCTTGATCGTCGTCGACCACGTACGAAATGGCATGTTGTTCGATCAGCGTATCAAAGGTGTCGGCGACCGGTCCGTCGTCATGGAACGGGGCGAGCAGAATCTCCAGATCGCTGGAAGCTGCCGCCGCGGCTGTGGTTTTTGTGGGGACAGGAACGGCCAGAATCCGTTTCAGGCGCTGTTCGACCGCGAGCCGAAAGTCTTCGAGAAAACCCGCCTGCACCCGTTCGTCGTCCTGAAGAGGGATTTCGGAAACAGCGACGGCGTCGGTCAGGTACTGGTAATGGACGTTTTCGAATTGTTCGATCGCCGCGAGATCGAATTCCTTGTCCTTCGGTCGCCAACGGAGACAGGGAATTCCCCGCGCCTTGGCGCGGGCGAATTGCAATCCCTCCCAGGTAAACGGCGGTTCGTTCGACAGGGGCGTCCCCAATTGGCCGAGGACTTGAACGAACAACAACGATTCCGCCAGGTCGCGATCGATCGCTGCCTGATACGCGGCTCGGTCACCGATAGGGTAGGCAACGCTGGGAACTACGCGATACCCGGCCTGAGTCAGTGCTTCGGCGACTGCGCTGCGGTCTTTCTTGCCACGCAGATCGGAGGTCGGCAGGGCGACAAAAACCGTGGGGCGCGCCGGGGGCGTCTCACGGGTGACGGTTGACATGAACCCTGCGATTGGGGGCAGGCTGTTGCTGGCCCCGGCGGTTGCGAGCGCGGCGCGACCGACGGGGAAACAGGAGTAATTTCTGTCAGCAATTGCCGAAAGTCGGCGTTGTTGGGGCGTCCACTAGCCAGTGCCGTGACCAAGTCAACGAGCAATCCGTAGCGCTTGGCATAGTCAATGACCTCCAACGCGACTGTTGGGTACTTCGAGTTGTCCGATACGATGTCGTCCAGCTTCCAGGTCAGATTGACGTCCACGAGTAGGCGTAAATCCTCCTTGTTGAATTGATCGACAACCAGCGGATGCAGCCGCTTGAGGATCTGCCCGTATTCCAATTGACCCATGTTTTTCCGATGTCGCGGGGTGACGATCCACGGGTTCGATCGCGCTCGGGTCGCACCGATCGCGGGATCCCATTCCACAGTTCAACGCCGTATTCGTTGTACCGCATGCGACGCGGCTCCGCCAGTCGACGGAGGGGGAAAACGGGGCAGGCCTGGGAGTTGCGCGGGGCCAACGGGGATGGTGCTGATTCGTGAAGCTGCGTGATTTTGGTACCGTTTCAACGCGGTACGTGTTTCGCGAGGACCAATGTGTAACCGCCAACCCTAAACACGGGAAGTATTTACCGCGAGCGGGGTAAAACCAGACATGCATTTTGCGACCCCTTGCCGGTTCGCCCGGCAGGTGAAGGAGATCGGTGGCTAACATGACACGCCTCGTTCGCGGCTCAGACCCCTGCCACGTCCTGTGGCAGGTGAATCAGATCG
>JAPLOC010000384.1 GCA_026692825.1 Planctomycetota bacterium
AGATTGACGCCTCGGCTTCAGGACTCACGGTCCGGTGGTGTCCAGGACACTGCTTCTCTGGACATTTCACCAGCCGACAGACCACCTCCCGCGGGCCGGCCATCGTGAAAATCGGATGCCGACGATGATCGCAGACATGGGTCTTGCGACCACAATGCCGACAGGCGCGGTCCTGAACATCCAGCCATTGCCGCACAAACGGCGTTCCCTCAGCCCAGCGACGAGTCATTGGATCACTTCCTTGTGTTCCTCAACGGACGTGCGAAATCTACCCTACCGCTTTCACTCTGCAAAGGCCAATTCTAGCCGCGAAGCGGGCCGTTGTTTTTTTTCCGCCCATCGAACGGGGACGGCGGCCGGACCGGTCGGGCGGATCGACTCAGCAACGGAACTAATTCGAGTTTTTCGATTCTCGGGGCGTCTCATGAATGGTCTCCGTTTTGCGAACATCGTACTCGAGGCTTATTGCACAATACCTTCGAATCCACCATGGCCCTCAATTACGCGCTTCACGCGTTCGAGAAACGCTGCCCGAGCTTGATCGACACGTCGAATCACTTCAATATTACAGCTTACGTCCCAATTTAGCACGCCTCCGGCGGCGACCAGTTGCTTCATACGTTTTATCGTTTCGTTACAATCGTACCCCAAGTGTGCCAATTGATAGAACTCCATTTCTAGTGCCGACGATGGACCAAGTCCGATTTCACTTGCAGTGCGAAGTTGAGTCGCAGCCTCTTTGGAATCACCTGTTACGAAGAGAAGCTGGGCAATATTCAAGCGAATACTTGGTTCCTTTGGTGCCATCGCAATTGCAAGTCGATAAGCGCCGATGCATTCGACAACGGAAGCGCCACTTAGTTGTTTCGCGATCGCGACCATGACCTCAACAACATCCTGTTCGGCTCCGGCGCGTCTTGCCCGCTCTGCAAACTCAGTTGCTTTCGAAGGAGTTCGAAACTCGAGAAACAGTTCCGCCGCGAGCAACTGCAGCCGAGAGCTATCAGGGTTTGCCTCTGCGCCAGCGATAACAAGCTGCAGCGACTTTTCGCGAGACTCACGGGGCTCACCAACCACGAGAAGGCGTTTCGCCAGTCCCCAAATTGCACCCTCGTTTCCAGGAGAAATCTCCAGTGCCTTCTCATAAAGCTGACGTGCTTCCTGGAACTTGCCACGAATTTCTGCGAGGACTGCGAGGTTGGATACTGCAAATGCATTGCGACTGTCACAGCGGATCGCCAACAGGTATTCAGCCTCGGCACGAATATAGTCTTTCTCACGTTCTTGGTAGTAGCGTCCGAGATTCAAATGCGCCTCTGAACTCCCAGGATTCATTTCTAGCCGCCGCTGCAAGAACTCCAGATTCATTTCCATTCGCACACTTGCGGTTTGTACAATTCTCCCGCGACCACCTGGTGCAGCGAGTGAAAAAAACTCGTCACTGCTGAGTCCCGGAGTCGGGACGTAGAATTGTGCTACGTTGTCGACGTGATGGGGACGAGCGCTGCTGCGACCGTCGGCAGAAATGCAGGCCGTTACGCAGGCCGGGCTTATCGTAATGTCTCTCTTGGATGCCGCCTTATTTATTCCAGCTAGTGCGGTGAATATTGTCTCGTGAGAAGTCGACTTGGCCGCCAATTTTACCATTCGTTGCAAATCACCTTTTCGAACACTATTGGGCCTTCCGGACACATAGTAACGATCAACACAATTATCTGCTTCCGTAACAAACAGCTTTTGAGCCGGTTTCTTCAATGCGAGATCGTTAATTCGTTCGAAATTGCTAACAAGAACGCATCGGGAGACGCCATTGACAAATGCGCCAACCGTAAACGAATGCCTTCTGTATTTCTCTTCTACACTCGACAACCACACATCAGCTTCTAGTAATTGGTCAATGAACTGAGAGAACGAAGAATCGAACGACAACAAAGAAATCCGGCGACTCAACCAATTTCCAACATTAGTTATCGGCCCAGTCATCGCTACTCCGCAAAAACAAACGACAGCATCCCAGTACTGGCCACCAACCGGAAATATTTTCTGTACGTCACTGTCAGCGTAGGAACCCGTTTCCCAGTTCGTCGATCTACAGTCCGACGATTGATAGATGTGGCGTCGGGTTACAACCGTGATGTTCAGCGTCATCTCTGGACCTGTGTCAGTTTGCGAAAGGCCGAATGTGTTCCGCACGCATTTTATGCCGCTTTCCATTGAGAATGGACGTGCGTAATGAGCTTCTACGTGCAGTGAAACCGTCCGCCGGTTCGGGCGGACGCAGTGGGATCGCCAAGAGGGTTCGTAGTGAAGCCCGATGCAATTGGATTATCGGTAACGGGAAAGTCTCTGTCTCACTCACCGCCGAACCCAAGCGACCCCCATCATTCAGAGATTTGAACTCTCAGTCCAACTCCCGGAGCCTCCATGAAATAGACCGGCTACATCCAATTCAGTCGATTCAGAGAATGTTTCACATCCTGGCTGTTGGGTATTCCGCGACGCCCGGCCATTGAGAAATTCACAGATCAGGAGACTCGCGGGCGGCTTGTAACGGCCGCTGGGCTGCCTTGTGAGGAAAAATCGGGGCAAAACGCGTTATCGCACTGAATCTTGTACTCGCGGGAATTGGATCGAGTTTTTCCGTCGCGACCCCTTACCGGCCACCCGTCGATCCCGTCCCCGAGCGAGCGAACTTGATCGCATCCGGGAAAACAGTGCGCGGTTGAATCCGCCGGGCTGTCGGGTCGAACTCTCCAACGGCGACCAGATCTCCCGCTTGTGAAATCAGCGCGACGTCCGTCCCCGGAATCGAAACCGATTCTTCGACCATCAAGACGCAGCCGCGCGACAGCAGATCCAGCTCGATGTCGCCGCACGTGAAACGGGAAAAATGGTCCACGATCGCCAGCGGCGGCCGCAGGTGCGAGCGCCACGAGTGCCGATCGAGGGCCGAGAGCTGAATGGCGTTTTCCAAAGTGAACCCGCCGA
>JAPLOC010000385.1 GCA_026692825.1 Planctomycetota bacterium
CTGGTCCATCCTCAAATGGCATCCGGGGTCGGCCACCTGGGCCTATGTGGCGGCACCGACCAAGGCTTCGATCAACCACGAAGACGGGTACATGCACGATGCCGTCGTCATGCTCGAGAATTTCAAGACTCCGCGCGGCAGTGTGGAAGGCTACCGGCTGGCTTTCGCCGCCTACAGCGCCCTCACTGCGATGACCCTGGCCCACCCGTATGCGGTTAAGTACCGTTTCGATCAAGCCAAGGTCAACGAATTCAATACGAAGTTCACGGAGGTCAAAAACGACGCCTACATTATCGCCGGCACGATCGGTATGCTGCGCTGGATGCTGGTGGACATCAATTAAGGCGGAGCCGCGCTCGTCAGGAAGCGGTTGCTGGTTGCCGCTTTCCGACGGACGCTGCTCAGCGGGGCCATCCGACTTCCGACCGCGTGAGGTATTGGTCCACCTGCAACGCCTTAGACGGACCAACCGAACGACAAAACGCGACGGATGGCCACATGTGGACTGACGGCCATATGGTCACCGACGACAGTGCCGGATCGCGCAGTTCGTCGGATGCTTCCGAGAGTTTCCACGTGGTTTGCATCGATTCCGAGCGCCACCCCAGCGATTCACAGATTTGCCACCGACTCGGGACCCTTCATCGTTTGCAGAGTTTGGTTGTCTTCATATCGAGGGAATTCGAAATCACCCGGTCCCCGGTCGTTTCGGCGGAAAAATGGTGAAGAACACGATTTGACTTATTGAAGATTCAGGATAACTTTATTCGTTGTTTCGACTCAGTCATCCGAGTGACGTCAGTCGGTGTCGTCATCCGCTTGCCCTGCGATGGCCGATTGTCGTCGGTCAGATATCTGAACATTCACGCAGCTCCCGACACCATGCCCGACGCGACCGGTGCCCTGACTCCCCACGAGGCGGCGTTGGCCTCGAACAATGCCTACTACACCCTTCAGGGCTGGTCCGCTTTCAAAGCCGCCAAAGAATCGGGTGCGACGAAAGTCAAGCCGGTGCCGGGAATGGAGTCGGCGAGCGTCATGAGGCAGGAGATTACCGGGACAGGGAAGGCGTCGTTCGGGAAGTCGAATATCCAGTTGAATACTGGAGTCGCGTTCACCGCAACCACGGGAGCAAATACTTCGTCGGGGTTCGGTTACGTCGCCGAATTTTCGCATCAGGGACAGTCGCACGTCATTGTGTCGACCCGGGGAACGCGCGTTGAAATGGGGCCGGCGGATATGGTCACTGACCTTTACGCCACCCCTTCGAATCGTTTCATGGATGCGGGCCTGGTCCATCGTGGATTCTATCGCACCTTCAAGTCTTTCAAAGCGACGCTGGACGCTGCCGAGATCGTGCCGATCGTCCATCTGGCAGGGTTGTTCTTGTTTCGAGTCCGAAACTGACTCTTCGCTGGCCAGACTGATGACGTAAAGACAGATCATCTCAAAGGTGCGCAGCGCCGGTTTGCGCCCGGTGTGGAGTGCGATGGTCAGGCGCGCGATGATCGCGCAGTCAGGTCCAACTGGCGCGGTGCCTGAGCGAGCCGCCCCGTGCCTTTGGCTTTTTGGCAGTTGCTGCCACGTAACAGGATGTGCCGCGTCGCGGACTGCGCTCTCACGGCGGAAGTCCGTATTTCTTGAGCAACGCCTTCGGCTTGCCGACCAGGCGCTTCCGTCCTCCCTCACGAAAAACTCGAGGTTCTTCTCGCTGACCATGTCGAGATCCATCTGAGCCGCCTCCTCTCCTCAATCCCGAGTCGGCCCTGTTCGTCGAGGCGTCCCAGCCAGGCGACGATGCGCTGCCGGGGGCCACGCGCAGTACGGGTTGACTCCACCAGGGCCCAGTCGGCTTGGCGGGTTCCATTGAGCATTCGCATGTAATGGCGGATGCACATGCGACGATGTTACCCGGCAGATTTCAACCGCCAAGCCAGGGTTTTTCCACTTCACCGTGTTTTCGGAATCTCGAATCCAGCTACGAAGAGACGTGCGGTTCTCTGAGAATCCGTTGATGCCGGGAATGAACCCGGGCAGGCGATCGTGTTGGGCATCGTCGTGATTCGATGGGGATCCCGGGAGGGCCTGCTGCTGACAGAACGCTCCCGTCTCGGTAAACTCCGTCTCGAAATCCACGCTCTCCCGGGAAGGAACCATGAGCCACTTCAGTGTCTTCAACATCGGCAGCAATCACACCGCCGCGGAGCCCAATCAGACGATCGGCGTGCTCGGGAAGGAATGTTACTACGGCAGCTCGGCACATAAGATCCTTACGGACGGCGTTAAGACACTCGGCGGCGGCTACGCCGGCTATTTCCCCAAGCGACTGGAAGTCACCGTCGACGCGATTCTTAAAGGGGATTTGCCAAATATCATTTCGTATCGGGGGGGAGGAATTACCCAAAACAACTGCACGCAACCCCTGCGATCCGGCGACACTGTCAATTTGACCGGGCACAGCCGCGGGGCGGTGATGTGCCACTTGGTCGCAAACCGATTGGCCGAGAGCGTCAACGATCTCACGATCAACATCATCGTGCGTGATCCGGTCAATATGACG
>JAPLOC010000386.1 GCA_026692825.1 Planctomycetota bacterium
GGCTGGCGGCATTTCGCGACAACCGCGATCTTCCGATTGTCCGACATTCACGTGAATGATATCGTGAATGGTCGATGCGTTCCCCCGTTCCCCCCACGAAATTCCCAGGCGTCCCCCATGTTGAATCTCACCGGCTCCGCCTCACCCTTGTGTGATGGCGTCTCCCGCCGCGACATGCTGCGGATCGGCGCGCTGGGACTGGGGGGGTTATCGTTGCCGCAGCTCTTGGCGGCGGAGGCGGCGGCCGGGACGACCAGTCGGCACAAAGCAGTCATCATGATTTATCTGGTCGGGGCACCGCCCCACCAGGACATGTACGACCTCAAGCTCGACGCTCCCAAGGAAATCCGGGGAGAGTTTCAGCCCATCGACACCAATGTCCCGGGCATCCAGATCTGCGAACACCTCCCACGGCTGGCGCGGATCATGGACAAGCTTGTTCCGATCCGGTCGATGTACGGGTCGCCGAACGACAGTCACGACTCGTTCATCTGCTACACCGGTCGGTCGTTCGTCAATCAGCCTTCGGGGGGCTGGCCGGCGCTCGGACCGGTCGCTTCCAAACTGCTGGGGGGAACTTCACACACGACGCCGCCATTCGTCGGACTCGCACCCAAGTCGGGACACCCGCCCTATGGTTCACCAGGGCATCCGGGGATGGTCGGCATCTCGCACTCAGCGTTTCGGCCCACCGGTCCCGGTCTCGAAAACCTCGTGCTGGGAGATCTCCCCCTGTCGCGGCTCGACGATCGGCGGTCGCTGTTGAAACATCTGGACGGTTTCAAACGCCAGGCCGATCAAACCGGCATGATGTCAGGACTGGATGTCTTCAATCAGCAGGCGTTCGGCCTATTGACCTCGAGCCGACTGGTCGACGCCTTGGACCTCAGTCAGGAAGATCCGCAAGTTCGCGCGCGATACGGCAAGGGGGATCCCAACAACTATGGCGATGGCGCTCCGCGGAATCTCGAACATTTTCTCACCGCCCGCCGGCTGATTCAGGCGGGGGTTCGTGTGGTCACGCTGAATTTCGGTCGCTGGGACTTCCACGAACAGAACTTCAGCGAGGCGAAGAACACTCATCTGCCGCTGTTCGATCAGGGAATGAGCGCCTTGCTCGAAGATCTGCACGAACACGGAATGGCCGACGACGTCGCGGTCGTCGCCTGGGGGGAATTTGGTCGGACCCCCCGCATCAATCAGAATGCCGGTCGCGACCACTGGGCCGAGGTCGGTTGCGGACTCTTGGCCGGCGGGGGCTTCCGCACCGGTCAGACCATCGGCGCGACCGATCGACTCGGTGCGTCGGTCGCGCAGCGCCCCGTTCATTTTGGAGAGGTCTTCGCGAGTCTGTACAAGCACCTGGGACTCGATCCGCATGCGGCACTGCTGACCGACCTGTCGGGACGGCCGCACATGCTGGTCGATGGCCGGCACGCCCCGCTTCGCGAATTGGCTTGATTCGTACGCTGCACGGGTCCGACGGCAGATTTCCGATCGGGCTGAGAATCAGCCAGTCGCAGGCCGGCCGTTGACGCGAACTACTTCGTGTACTTTTCAACGGCCTCGGCGATTTCTTTCACCGGTACTGCGGACGGATCCTTCGGGAACGAGCGCGGCATCACGTACCAAGTCTCGGTGAACGACGCCGACTTTCCCGGTTCGATCTTTTCGCGCGGCCCGATCGGTTCCAATTCACACATCGGGCCGTCGGGGTACCAGATCGACATGGTCAAGCCGGCGACCTCGTTGTAAGGGCGATCGGTGTCGACCGGGAATCGCTTGACGAACATCAAGTTGTTTTTCATCAGGTAGGCGAACCAGCCGGCTGACGTGTCCATTCCCAACTTCGGCTGTTTTGGGGCACCGGTGATCAGCAGGAAACCATCCTGCCTGACAATCTGTTTGTCGACCGGGCGAAAGTTGATGTTGGATTCGGGTTCGTACATCACGTAGCCGTTGGGAAACCGCGACGGTTCCGAGAGCGGAATCACACAGATGCCCCCGCCAAGAGCGAACGTCCGGCTCCAGTGGCAGTACTCTTTGGCAGACTGGGAGATGTTCTTGATCGTCTGTTTGCAGTCGAGTCGGGAGGTGGTCGGGTCGAGAGTGAATTCACGAATCAACTGCACGCTCATCGGGCTGGCTGGTGAGGCGAGCGGTTCGGTCGCCGGTGATTTCGCCCGTCCATTTTCCCGACCAAAGTTGCGGATGTTTGGGGATTGTCTGCTCGGGACCAATATCAAACCGGCCGGCGTTCATCGAACCCCAATCGCCCCCGGGTTTGTATTCCCAACCTTCATCACCCGGGGGAAGGTACAACGCGTTGAGCCCTCGGTAAGAGTATTCGAGTACCCGTCCGCCGGCCCGGGGACACAGCGTGACTCGAGCGATGGTGTTCTCCAGGCGGATGCAGTCATCGTAACCATGGAATGTGACGACCGAC
>JAPLOC010000387.1 GCA_026692825.1 Planctomycetota bacterium
CATTTCAGTCGATCAAATCGATTACGAACCGTTGCCCGCCGCCAGCGGCAAGCAGTGGTAAAGACGAGCAGTCACGGTTCCGTCTGCTCAATGCGGTCACGGATTGCGCGCAGCCTCTCGGTCCACAACTCCGTCAGTGCGGCGTCATGGGGAGTTTCGGGGGTTTCCTGCCGATCACACAATTCGACAAGACGTTCCATCGCGACAACCACACGTTTTCGTTGCTCATTCTGGAACGAATCCCTTTGCTGCCAGAAAGTGTCGCACGCCGCCAGGAGAGCCTGTTTCGCCCTCTCGTATTCCTTCAGCCGGAACAGGCACTCACCCTGCATCGCGCGGGTGTGGCCGGCTGGCCATGTTCCCGGCGCGATTGCGTCCTGCAGATCCGCACACTCGCCCCACAATGGTTCCGCCTTGTCCGGGAGTTGCAGCCGCATGAGCGCGACGGCGGTTTCGGCGAGAACTCCAGCCAGCGCGGATGGCGAGTCACCCAAACTCTTCCGTGACGCCACGACCAATTCGTTTGCCAAGGGGACTCCCAACTCCCAGTTTCCGGTGCGGGCGTAGAAGTCCAGGAGCGCGGTCCCGGTCCATTCGTGGTTCGGGATTGTTTTTCCCGTCTGGTAGGCTTCTTCGTACAGCGGTTGCGCGTCTGACTTTCGCCCGACCCGAAAATAGGCGAGCGCCAGATTGTTGATTGTCATCAACGTATCGGGGTGGTTGTTTCCAAGTCGCGTCCGGCGACCGGCGAGAACCCGCACGAATCGATCGATCGCTTCGTCAGCCTTTCCCAGCCGAAACATCGCCGAAGCTGCGTTGTTCTGGAACATGAGAACCATCGGATGGTCGGCGGCATACCGAACGGAGGCGGCGGAGAACGCCGTTTCAAACAACTCGCTGGCCTCTGAAAACTCGCCAAGCTGCTGCAACAACGCCGCGAGATTGTTCATGCTGATCAACGTATCGTTGTCTTGATCTCCGAATGCCGCGCGGCGTTTCTGCAGCACCTCAGTCAGCGCGTCACGGGCCTTGTCATACATCCCGGCGTGTTGATACGCGGTCGCCAGATTGGTTTCGACGATCAGTGTCTCGTGATGCGACTCCCCGAGTACCCGCCGATCCCCGTCGAGCGCTTTTTGAAACTGGGTGACAGCCTCCTCCATGTGATTCAGCGCCTGATGGGCGAGACCAAGATTATTGACGCTCATCAACGTGTTGGGATGGTCATTGCCCAGTATCTTCTTCCGTAACTCCAAAGTCCGCTGAAATCGGTCCAATGCGGCGGAAACGTCACCTGCCTCGAGAAAACACAACGCCAGCGAATTCTCACTGGTCAGTGTGTCTGGGTGGGTCGCACCCTTCGCCTGTTCGGTACGCTCACAAACCGTGTGAAACAGTTTCACGGCCTCTTGGTAGTCGCCCAGGCCTTGATAGGCGGCCGCAAGGTTGTGCAGCACGGCCACCAGTTCGTCTTCGGGAATCGGCGGTTCGTCGGGAATCACTTCCAGAAGGGGCTTCAGGAGCGCGATCGACTTTTCGAAATCGCCAATCCTGGTATATGAATTCGCCAGTTGATTGGCACTTTCGACGGTCGACGGATGCCGTGGGCCAAGAATCTGGTTGCGGATCGAATGGCAACTGGCCAGATGGGGGATGGCGCGATCTTCCTCGCCCAGATAGGAAAACGTCTTTCCAATCGCCGAACGAATCGACGCCTCAACCAGGGGTTGTCCGTGAAAGTCGGTTTCGACTTTCGATTCCGCCGCCGTGATCGCGGCGCGAATTGTCGCGTTGTAACCTAGCCCACCCTCCTGACCGCGGGGTCTGCCAGCGGCCAAGACTCGGTCTTCGACGAATTTCAATGTGGTCTTTGCCTCCGTGGCCGACCGAATGGCCTTTTCCGCCTCAGTATCGGCGACCTCCTTGGCCTCGATCGCGACGCCTTCCTGAAACCGGGCGGTCGCGGCATTCTGGTCGGCGCGAACCCGTTCAGCTCGTTCGTTCTCCCAGGCTGTGTTCACCACAAAAAAAGCGGTCGACACGATGCCCAAAGAGACGAGTAGGAACAGACTCCCGGCGCGAACCCACGCGCGGTGCCGACGTTTCCATCTTCCCCAGCGCTCGGACAATGAATCCGTTTGCGCGGACACTGGCTGATCATCCAAGAAACGCCCCAGGTCAAGGCGAAACTCGCGAACCTGTTGGTATCGTTCCTCCGGATCTTGCCTCATCGCCTTTAAACAGACCGCCTCAAGTTTCCTGGGAATGGCTGGATTGATACGCCTTGGATCGCGGCACCGGTCCTCTGGATGTCGACGACGCCCCGCAGTGGAGTCCGACTCTTCAAAGGGGGCGCGACCAGTCAAAATCTCGTAAAGTGTCGCCCCCAACGCGTACAGGTCGGTTCGTTCATCACTGATCCCGCGGAATTGTTCCGGGGCCATGTAGGCGACGGTTCCTTCCCAGTCCGGTAACGAATCTTTGCCCGCACTGGCGAATGTCGAATTCGGACGCAGGGTCTCTTCCTCGACCGAATTGTCGGGCAAGTTCACCTGCTCTGGCATGTCCCCAGTCGTTGACGCCAGCCGCCGCGCCAGTCCCCAGTCAATCACGACAACTTCGCCAAACTCGCCCACCACAATGTTGTCGGGCTTGAGATCGCGATGAACGACGTGCTTTGAATGAGCGAATTCAACCGCGCCACACACCGAGATCAGCATGCGAATGAACGGATTCCATTTTGCGGCAGCGTCGGACGTGTCACTGCCGGCGTTACTCTGTCCCCGAGGTATCACCTGCCTCAGCGTTCGATCTTCCAACAGCCGCATAACATAAAACGGTCCACTGGCCGATTCGACCAGCTCATGAACGGAAACAATCGAGGGATGGTCCAACTCCGCGGTGATACGCGCCTCGTTCGACAATCTGCACGAAACCGGTGATTCGTGGACATGCCCGGCGATCGGCTCTTTGATCGCGACAGCCCGCCTCAGATGTCGATCAAATCCCTCCCAGACAATCCCGAAACCTCCGGAGTCAATCCGGCGCGTTTTCACGTAACGGCACGCGTCCAAAAATCGCCGGCCAAGCCGCAATCGCACGTCATCGCGTCCGGGGAAGCGGGACAAATACTCCTCGAGCCCCGGGTGGTCGCCGCCAGCAGTCCGGTAACGGATCCGGAATTCCGACTCGATCAGATCGATGTCGACGAGATCCATCGAGCGAAACGCGGGGAACAGGTCCCCCAGAACCTCACAATAGGTCTCGACTTTGGCACCTTGCCCGTGGGTCCATGTCGACTCCAGATGTGCGATGACAAAATCCAGAGACGCCCCCTCGCGTAGCTCGAAAGGGAGACGTTCGAGAGCGGCCCGCACATCACGGGCGCCCGTCCTGGGATTGGCGGCACATGACTCCTGAAACCCCTTCAACTCCAATTCCCAACCTGTGACGACAGCGTGCGGTTCGGACATGATCTTTCATTCCTTCAGTCGTTCCTGCAAATTGCGATGCATTTGTTGTTTGATCAATTGCACCTTCCGAACCGTCAGAAGCAACGAATCGGCGATTTCCGGATTGGAAGCCCCTTCAATCGAAAGACGCAAGACATCGAGCGCGCACGGGTCGGTCCGCTCAGCCA
>JAPLOC010000388.1 GCA_026692825.1 Planctomycetota bacterium
GCTGCTCGAGGCGAGTCAGACGCTTGGGCGGGGGAGCGTCCGGGGTGGCCGCCGGCACGGGGGGCGGAGGGGCGGCGGGGGCTGGTTCGTTCTTCTTCGGGGGGAGCGGGACATCGATCCGCAGCTTGCCCGTTCCAATGTTATGAATCACCGGTTCGCCGTTTTCCATCACCGTGATTCGGCAGAAGAGCGTCTGGTGATTTCCCGCGGGAGACGCGGGCTGCGTCACGACCTTGAACACGATATCGGTCGTGTCTTTGGTCACGTCGATTGGCATGGTGGTGACCTGAGCCGGCAGACCAAACAGCTCGACCTTGGCGGTCCCCGGGAAGTCGTACTGCTTGGCCATCTTCACCACGACTTCAGTCTCTTTTCCCTGCTCCACCGCAGCCTGGTCGTAGGTCAGAGTCATGTACATGTCGGCAATTCGCAGATTCGCGAACGGTGTGCAGGTCATGATGTTCCCCGCTCCCGCGTTCGATTCGCCTCGAACCGCGATTTTCCAGGTTGTCAACTCGGCATTCCCGGCCGCGTTCATCGGAATGAGCGCTTCGTTCTGCCCCTCGGCGATCGCAATCGATCCGCTTGCGCCAATTCCCGGTGGGACATACAACAGGTCGACCTTAATCGCCGCCTTGAAGCCTTCCTTCCGCTTAGCGACCACCTTCAAATCCATTTGGCCTCCGCGAACCATTGGAACCTTCGGCTCAACGAGTGTCAGTTCAAACGGGGCTTCTTCGGTGACCGCGACCGGCAACTTGGATGTGTTCTCGGTCCAGACCGGAACGTTGTTCTGGCCGCGAACCAGCGTGATCGGCTGCTGAACATTGCCTTCGACCTTAAGCATTGGCTGAGCCGGGTCGTTCAACGAACCGATGATGTCCGCGAGCTTCCCGGAGATTTGAGCATCCGCCGTCGCATGGAAGATCACCGGCACGATTCCATCGTGATGCACGCAGGCAGGTTCTCGCCACGCAACGCGAGAGGACCGCCGAAGTCGTAACGGGCGGCCGTGAGAACCACGCCGAATCGATTTCCTTTGGGAACGGCTATCACCGGCTGCACGTACTGCACAAACTCGGCAACCCCCAGAGTGAGCGACGGTTTGATTGGGGTCAGTTCGATTCGGTACGCGTAATGCGCGCCGCCGTTGCCCAGGTGATCGCGCACGTGCAGGACATAGTCGCCATCGTTGGGAACGCCAAAGCGAATGTACGCGTCCGGCCCGCCACTGTCGTCATTGGCGGCGATCGCACCGCCACCCGCCGCGAAGATTGTCAGGACGGGATCAAGGGGCGAACGGATGCTGCGGGCGTGAACGCGAATGTCATACGCCTCTCCCTTGCGGGCAGTGAAGCGGAAGCAGTCGAAATCGCCCGGCTTCTCGATCACGCCGTTACAGGCTGCAGGTGCCGTGAACCGCGTGGCATTGTCATGCGTCTCGTTCGGTTCCTGTTCCAGCGTATTGGGGAGATCGCTCAGCCGAAACCAGACCTTCGACGGCGAGATTCCGGTTGCGTCCTTCACGAACAGACCGAAATTCGAATCGAGCGCAGCAGGGAGTGTGACTTGTTCGATCTTCTCTCCCAGGGCATCTCCCAGAAACTTGACCTGCAACGCTTCGCCCAGCCGTCCACCAGCAGGAAGCGCCGCAAGCGGGCGGGGAAAGTTGCCAATATGCACACGATAAATGCACGCGCCGTTGCCGGCGTAGGAACTTTCGCGAACCTGAATGTAGTACTTGCCATCTTCGGGTGCGATCACCGACGCCGCGCCGTCCTGCCAGACGAGGGCGTTGTCGTCGCTGGAAGCCAGTTCAAACCGGGCCGAATTCAGAATCGCCACATACGGATCGAAGAACGTGATCCCGAGTCGAATCCCTTCGACCTCTGCGGTGATTCGGTCTCCCTTTTTCGCTTCCACCACGTAGTAGTCGACATCCTCATAGTCGGCGACTCCCGTCACAGTGACGTTCATCGGAATCGCCTGTGGTGTCGAAAACTCGCTGTTGGGCTCTTTCTCAGCGACTTCCGGAAGCGCGCCCACGAAGAATGGCCGCAGGTCCGAAATGCCGCTGGCGGTTCGGATCCGCAACCGATGGCAACCAAGCTGACATTCCGGAGAGATCTTAAATGTCGCCTTCACAGCCCCGGCGTTCACCACTTCGAACTTGGTGACTTCGATTCCCGGTTCATAGAACAGAATCTCCTGGGCATCTTGGAGCTGTCCCCCCGAGAGAGTGACCTCCAGTTCTGTCCCCCGCTGTGCGCCGCGAGGGGTCGTCCCGCCGAACGACGGCGAGGCGGCCTGAACAGTCGCGGACACGGTGAACAGCGCCATGCCGACCAAAGTCAGCAGGCAAAAACGCCGAAATGTTTCACGGAACATAAGCGTGGTTCCAATCGAACCCGGATGAAAGCAATGGTGATCGGTTGCGGAACGATTGACGACGGGATCCGTCGTGGTAGCTCAATTACGCAGAAGAGTCCGGTGATCGATCGCAATGGCGATCGATCACCGGCAGTTCAGGAAGGTGTCTGGACACGCCCCGGGGTGAGTCGCGAAACGGGGGCGTGGTGGGTGTTGGCTGGGACTAACTCAACGCGGCGGACAGGGGGCTGACGCCACCCCGCTCGCCAGGGCGTTGACTAGGCCAGCAGTTCTTTGCGGACTTTTCCGCCGTCGATGATTTCGATGGGGCGGTCGCCAGGAGCCATGAGTTCCTTGTCTCCCACGATCCCCATGCAGTTGTACAGGGTGTAGAACAAGTCCTCAGGTCCGATCGGGTTGTCTTCGGGTTCCGAAGCGGTGGCGTTCGACGTACCGAACACACTTCCTCCCTTGATCCCGCCGCCGGCCAGCACAACGCTGAACACTTTTGGCCAGTGATCGCGGCCAGCGGTCGCGTTGATCTTCGGGGTCCGCCCGAATTCCGACGAGATCATGACGATCGTTTCTTTAAGCAACCCGGTCGCTTCCAGATCGCTGATCAGCGCGGCGAACGCCTGATCAAACGGAGGCATCTGGCCGCGGAAGCCGGGGACGATCGCGTTGTGCATGTCCCAGCCGCCGTAGGTCAGGTTGACCAGCCGCACCCCGGCCTGAACGAGGCGACGGGCCAGCAGCATGCGGGCACCGGCGGTGTTCCGACCGTAGGCGTCACGCAACGCGGCCGGCTCGGCGTCGATGTTGAACGCTTCGCGGGCCTGGTGCGAACTGATCAGGCTGTAGGCCCGATCGTAGAAGGTATCCATCGCGGTCAGCAGGTCGGACTTTTCCTTTTTCTGGAAGTGCTGATTGACCGCAGTCAGCATGTTCCGCCGGGTGGAAAATCGGCTGTCGTCGATTCCCCCGGGGAGGCCCAGATCCTGGACTTTGAATCCGCCGCCAGCCGGGTCGCTTCCCAGACAGAACGGCGAGAATGCCGAGCTGAGATACCCGGTGCCGGCGTAAATGTTCGGCAGCGAGGGAATGCAAACGTAGGGAGGCAGGTTGTTACGCGGACCATATTCATGGCTCACCACCGACCCGATGCTGGGGTATTGCAGCGCGGGGCTCGGCCGGTAACCGGTGAACATGTTGTGCGTCCCACGCTCGTGGGCCGCTTCGCCGTGAGTCATCGAACGGATGACGCACATCTTGTCGGCCAGGGCGGCGGACTTGGGCAGGGTGTCGCCAAAGAGAACGCCCGGAACCTTCGTCTGAACCTGACCCATCTCGCCACGGTATTCGATGGGAGCGTAGGGCTTGGGGTCGAACGATTCCTGGTGGGCCATGCCGCCCGGCAGGAAGATATGAATGATGGACTTGGCGGTCCCCTCGAAGTTCGCGTAGTTCTTCTGCTCGGCGCGAGCCTCGTTTCGCAGCAGATCAGCGAGGGTCAGGCTGCCAACGCCGGCAATCGCTCCAACCGTCAGAAAATTGCGTCGACTCACCCGATTGAAATGAGCGGGGTCGTCGGCCCAAGTTCCGGTGATCTTCTTGCTGTCAGCGTCCATAGCGATTCACGTTCTCCTGGTAGGAATTCAGAATGCCGAAGTTGAGTGTTGAGGGACTGGCCCGCGAACCGAGAGGCTGGTTCGCAACTGGACCACGGTGGGCGAGGGACTCAGAAGTCGAGGGGCGGCGAGCGACTCCGCAGAATTCATCGACCTCACATGAGCGCATGGTGATACGATAGTGGGGTCGTAACGGAAAAGTCAAGTCAAGCGGAGATTCTGATCACGGGAAAACCCGAGCAATTGCGTTGGTTGCAGCGAAATCCATCAATGGATACTGTTTCACCCGTTGACGCCGCATCGGTCCACGCCGGATGGCGGAGCGACCAACCCCTTCCTGTTCTCAGACCAAAGGACTCCGGAATGCAACGCGTGACGCTGGGACTGGCCGCCTTGGGGCTCGCTGTTTTGCTGGGAATTTTGTCCGGGCGGAATGCGCCGGGAACCGCGCCAACGCCGGAACAGTCTCCTTTGACGGTTCAGATTGAAGACAAAAACCCGTGGACATCGCAGCCCCTCAATCGCGGCCCGCGAGACTTTCAATTTGCGATCGTCACCGACCGCACGGGAGGGCATCGGCCGGGAATTTTTTCGGACGCCGTCCGCAAACTGAATCTGATGCAACCGGAATTCGTGATGTCGGTTGGCGACCTCATTGAGGGCTATTCCGAAGACCCTGCGCAGATCGCGATCGAATGGGCGGAGTTCCAGGCGAAGGTCCATCAATTGCAGATGCCGTTCTTCTACGTCCCGGGCAATCACGACCTCACCAACCCCAAGATGCTGGAGACCTGGAAACGGAAGTTCGGACGGACG
>JAPLOC010000389.1 GCA_026692825.1 Planctomycetota bacterium
ACGGTGAATGGGCGACGTGTTCCGCCTCGCTTCGCTACGGTTCGCTGCGCTCACCTTCGCTCCGCGAGGCGGAACACGTGGTACAGAGTGAGGACATTTCTATCGGGCACAACCCGGGGACATTTCTATCGGGCAGCGACAGATTCGAAAATCGAATTGCCCACATTGGCGACAACGGGTAGCATCAACGCAGGTACACATTGCGCACAAGGGCGTCCCTTCCCACAATACTCACTGGCGAGTCAGGCGATTCCCGCGCGAACGGAGTTTGGAAATGCTTTCGAAGCGACACGTCTCCCATCTGCTCATCTCGTTCGCGATTGTCGCCCTGGTATGTCAGGTCGGGTACGCCGAGAAAGAGAAACGGGGTGGCCGGGGACAGGGCTCGGGAGGGGATTCGAAGCCGGCGGCTCCTCCCCCTCAGCCGCAACCGAAGCAGCAGCCACAACCACAGCCGCAACCCCGTCCGCAGCCGCAACCCCGCCCCCAGCCACAGCCGCCAGCTCGTCAGCAGCCGCAACCCCAGCCTCAGCCGCAACCGAGGCCGCAGCCTCAACCGCAGCCAACGCCCCGCCCCGCGCCGGAACGTCCGGCTCACGAAAGGCCAAACCGCGAGCGGCCGAACCGTGATCGCCCGGATCGCGAGCGCCCGGATCGCGAGCGCCCCGGCGCTCAAAATCCACCCGCGGCGCGTCCGAATGTGCCACAGCCCCAACCACAGCCGCAGCCTCAACCGCGCCCGCAACCCACGGCACCCGTCGCCGGTCAGCCAGCGGGAGGTCGCCCGGCGGCGGGACCACAGCGTCCCGGCAATCGCCCCGGTGAAACCGCAGGCCAGGTTCCGAACCCGAATCCCAACCCGCCGCAGCGCCCGAACCCAAATCCGAACCCCCAACCGGCGGTGGGAAATCCGGTAACGGGGCAACCCGGCACGATTCCGCCGACCGCCGGCCGACCTGGGGGAAATCGTCCCAACGCGGGCACCCAAAATCCCAATCGACCCCGGCCGGGTCAGCCACAGCCTGGCCAACCCGAACAGCCGAATCAACCACTTCAGCCATCTCAACCTGTTCAGCCAGTTCGACCGGGAATCGCCGGTCGCCCGACGACGCCGGGAACCGACCCGACCCCGAAACCGAATCCGAACCCTGGTACGAATCCTGGTACAAGTCCCGGTACAAATCCGGGAACCAAACCGGGAATCGTCGAGCGACCGGGTCGACCGTCGCGCCCGGGCCGGCCTGGAATTGACCCGGGCACCACGGCGGGGGGGAAACCCGTTCGCCCTGGCGAGCCAACTCGACCTGGTGAAACAGGACGCCCTGGCATCACAGGACGCCCAGGGGAACCAGGACGTCCGGGGGATCCGACACGCCCGGGGCCGCGACCCAATCCGACCAATCCCGCGATCGGTGGTGGCCGGCCGGGTCAGAATGAACGTCCCGGGGGAATTCAGCGACCGGGGATTGTCACAGATCCTCTTCCTAAACCGCGTCCACCGGGAGGCCATATCGGAACCGGCCGCCCGACTCTGCCTCCGACCCAGCCAGGCGTGGGGGACCGCCCGGTCGCGCGCCCCAGTCGACCAGTCATCAACCAGCGTCCCCACCACGTTGCGAATAATCAGAACATTGTCAACAACAATGTGGTGATCAATAACAACACGAACGTCCACAATCATCAGCAGGCGTTCAACAACTTCAACCGACCCGGCAATGGCTGGGGATACAACGGGAATCGCCCGAATTACAACCGTTGGGGCGACTACTGGTACGATCAGCACATCCACCATCACCACCATGGCTGGTACCACGGTGCCTGGGGCGGACCGTGGGCCACGGTTTGGTCCGGCCCGTTCGCGTTTGGTTACGTTGGCTGGGGAAGTTCCAACTTCCTCTACAGCAGCGGTTACGTGCATTACTACAACCCCTATGCCACCCAGGTCGTGATCGTCGAGGGGATTGACTATTCCCGTCCGATCGTCGTGCAGCAGGTGGTCCAGACGGTTGATGCGCAGCCAGCACTCGAACCGGGACTTCGCGAGCTGGACGACGCCCGGGCACTGTTCCGGGTCGGTCGCTACCAGGAGGCCCGCGCGCGAGCGGAACGGGCGTTGCGACTCCGTCCCGGCGACCCCGCCGCCCACGAGTTTTACGCGCTCTGTCTCTTCGCACTGGGCGATTACCAGCCCGCCGCCGCCGTGCTGAACGCGCTGCTCGCCAGCTCTCCCGGCTGGGACTGGGCGACCATGTCGCGACTGTACGACGCGACCGCATCCTACGAACGGCAACTGCGGACGCTGGAAGCTGCGTCGATCCAGGAGCCGGACGACATCTCGAAGCAGTTTGTGCTCGGTTACCACTATCTGGTCTGCGGGCACACCGAACGGGCGCTCGTGAAACTGAACCACGTTCACGAATTGCAACCCAAAGACATGGTCGCCGCCAAGCTGGTCGCGACGTTGGAACAGGCGAAACAGCCCCAACCCGAAGCACTGCCAGAAGAACGGACGCCGATCACGCCGAAGGTCGCCGGGGTCAACCCGCCCCAACTCTCGGAACCGGGGGACGTCGAAGCCGAGGCGGCTCCGGTCCCGTCACCGCCTGAAGAAGGCACCGAGCCTGCGGCGACCCCGGCCGAGCCCGAGAATCCCACCGAGGAGGTGTTTGACCTGGTGGGGACCTGGATCTCCGACCTTCCTCAGGGAGGAAAGGTGACGTTGACCATCACGGAAGACAGCGAGTTTGTCTGGCGGGTCGAGCCTTCGATGGGAGAGGTCAAAGAGATCAAGGGTACCCTGAACTCGGCGAACGATTTGCTCGTTCTGGAGAGCCCTAAGGATGGCACAATGATCGGTCGTGCTGCCGTGAAGGGGGCCGGGAAATTCGCCTTCGTCCTGCAAGGGGGGCCACCCAATGATCCCGGTTTGACCTTCAACCGGGAGCTGGAGAAAGAGGAGACTCTGCCTGAGTCGGCAGACCAAAACTAAGCAGCCGTCCAAGACCAAATTCGTGGTGTGTGAAATCCTTCGGACAAACTGAACCACCAGAACTTGGAATTGAGCTTGGACAGGTCCTAAGTCCCCGGCGCGAACTTCACGGAAGGAGGCGAATTGATGTCACTGGTCGATGAGTCTGTTCGCTCCAACGTTCCTGCTGCTATACGCCACCCGCTGATTGACTGCCGACTCGATTTGCTCGATCGGCTGCTCGCGGGGCTATTGCCCCGCGAGTCCCGTCTCGAACTGGTGCGCGGGGCGGAGCAGGAGATCCTCACGAAACTGGCCGAGTCCGACCTGAGTTCCCCGACCGACCAGCAGGTGCTGGCCGTCTTGCGGAACTGCGAACCTCCGGAAGCAATTCTCGCGGCGGTGATGGCCGAGAGTGCTGGAAGTACGCTCGGGAATCACTCCCGAGAGTCGAGCGCGGCGATCTGTCTGATGGCGACCCGCCGGCCCTTACTCAAAACGGCGAAACTGTCGGGAGCGTTTGGTGCCGCGTCTCTGGTGTTGCTGCTGGCGGTTCCCTGGGTGTATATCAGTGTGATGGTGAGCGCGTCGTTTCTTGGTGAAACGTTTGTCTACGTGATGTACGGTACTTACCTGGCGATGCTCGCGCTGGCAGGACTGGCAGCCACCGGAACAGGGTTGACGGCCCTTGTGCAATTGCGCCGCCGCGGGGGAACACACACAGGATATGGCCTCGCCACGGCAGGGATCCTGGTAGGCTGCGTTCCTTTGCTGATCACCGGGCTCGCAAGCGTGTTGATTGTATCGCAATTGCTTGGTACGGGATTGATTGCCGGGGCGAGTGGTCCCAGCCCAATGTCCATCTCGGAGGACACGACAGAGCAGTGGTGGACAACAAAGATCGTTGATCCGGAAGTGCCAATGGCTGAACCCGAGGCATCGGATTGGACCACGACTGACGGGGACTCGCGTCCACAACAATTGCAAGCGGACACCCCTCGCGTTGAAACTGCCGCAGCGGGAGACCAAGTGCCACCAAGCCTTCAGCGCCGAACACGGCAACTGATTTATACATCGGAGAATTTCAGCGAAATCCTGGATCAATGGGAGGAAATTTGGTCGCTCGACAACCCCGAGTCAGCCAAGACCACTCCGGCTTCTCCAGCGTACGGACCGGAACACGGTTTGGAAGCAGAGGATTCCAAATAGACGCACCACCGCGAAGGGTTGCGGTGGTGCTTTGTTGTCAAAGCAAGCGACGTCCTCGCCAAGCCGAGGAATATCCCAGTCCAGACCGCGTCCCTGACGCCAGCCGCCCTCCGCCTTCGTGCATAGGACGGCCGTGCATTCATGGAATGCATTGGCCATTCCTTAAAAACCTACCGTCACTCGTCGCTGGCCTCCACGACGCACTTTGGCACTCGCCGTGCCGACCGTCCGCGAAACAAACAACAAAAACGGTTTTGATCTTGGACCGGTTCTATACTCCGGGCGGCCGAAAACGCGACATTGCACATAACTGGTTCCGCGCGCCGGATGCGCCGCGATTACGCCCCGCGCCGGTCGTCGACCGCCTGCGAGACGCCGACGATGGTGTTCTCGACCAGTCGCACGTCGCGCGTTTGCTGACCGATGCGGATGCCGACACGGCGCATCGGCTGCCGGGTCTCGCGGATTTCGTTCCGTTCCAGCACGATCGATTCCGTTTCTCCCTGCACGTCAATCGCCACACCGTCTTCGGGTCCGCTGTCGACGATGCGGTTCTTTTCAATCCGATTGCGATGGCCGGCGAACGCTTTGCCGCGCTCGGGACGGAACAACACTCCCGATTTGCCACTCCCGACGATCTCGTTATCCCGCACCAAGTTGTTGTTGTCGCGGTGACCGATCGAAACACCATAACCGCGGTTGTCGCGGATGATGTTTTTTTCCGCCAGACCGAACTTCACCCCCCAACAGAAGAACACGCCGATGTCATTGCGTTCGAGCGTGTTGCCGCGCATGACGGGGCGTTGTGAACCGGAACCCGGGTGCAGCCCCAGCCCGACGTTGTCGTGACTGTGGCAGTTTTCGACCACGACATCGTGGCAGATCTGCCAACTGATGCCGTCGCCATTCGAATTACGGGCTTCGACACCCCGAATCTGAACCGTGTGACAATCCTGCAGAAAAATGCAGCCGGCGTAGTTTCCGTCGAGATTCTCGCTTTCCGCTTTGTTGCCGTCCAGCGCGAGATTCTCGATGACGATGTGGTTGATGTATTCGCCCGTAAAGAGCGGAAAGAGCGTCGCGACGGTTGGCTCACCCATCTCCCAGAAGTTCTCCCGCAACGGCTTGTCGAGCTTGAAGCGGTTTCCCGAACGGGCGACCAGCGTCCGTTTCGCCACGTTGCTTCCCGTATGGTGCGGGTTCTTCGATCGCAGGCAGATTCCATCTCCCACCTGAAACCCCTTGGCGTCAGCAAGTGTGATTTCCTGGTCGTACCAGTCGGAGTCGGCGGCGAGCTTTGTTTTCACCGACGCGGCCTTGATGATCTGCGTGTCGGCACCCGACCCGAGAATTCGCACTTTCGACGGCAGATACACCGCGTTACGAAACACGAATTTTCCGGGCAGGATGCGAACCGTTCCGCCCCCCCAGCGGGCGACCGAATCGACCGCCGCCTGAATCACCTTTTCTGTCGACCCCACCAAGTCGGCCTCTTTGGGACCAACGGTCAACGTGAGCCGCTCTTCCCAGTTCGGCTCATACACTTCGTCCCCCGAAGTCGCCCGCGGATTTTCAACTTGCTGACGCCCTGGCTCATCGTCGGCGGGCAGGCGGCCGGCGGCCAGCGCCATCGCCGCTGCCGACCATTGGAGAAAACCCCGGCGTGTGGTCGAGTGACGGGCGGGTGCAGCCATGACGACGTTCTCCAGATGCGAAGCGAATCTCGGTGGGGCGAGTGCGGGAATGGTCGATCGCCGGACGATCAGGATTCTACCAAAACCTTCCGGTAAGTACTTGGGCGAACCCGCTGCATTGGACACGACTGTGCCACTCGCGGCGATGGACCGACGTCGGTTGGCCCCCATCATCCCGTAGGCGGCACTCTCCATGGAGTGGGCGTCGACCACCGCTGACTGCGTGTGCGGCTGTGGGTGTGGCCATTTTCCCGAAGTCTTGTCAAGATTCCCGGCTGGGGAGACGCGGCATTGATGTCGCATCGTACGAACGCAGACGCAACCATGAATGTGATCCGACGCACGTTTCTGACGGAGACCGCTTTGGGACTTGGCGGGGTCGCGCTCTCTGCGTTGATCGCCCGGGATCGCGTCGTGCTGGGAAACGAAGCTCCCGCGCCCCACGGTTTGCCGGGCCTGCCCCATCATATTCCGAAAGCCAAACGGGTGATCTTCCTGTACATGTCGGGAGGCCCCTCGCAGTTCGAAACGTTCGATCACAAGCCAAAGCTCAACAGGGGCAGCAGCTCAAGATCCTCGGTTCGCAGTTCAAATTCCACAAACATGGCGAGTCGGGGCAGGAAATCGCCGACATCCTGCCCCACACCGCGAAACTCGCCGACGATCTGGCCATCATCCGGTCAATGCACACCGACCAGATCAACCACGACCCGGCACATACCGTGATGAACACCGGAACGTCGATTTCCGGCCGACCCAGCATGGGGGCGTGGATCACCTACGGCCTCGGATCAGAAGCCGACGAACTCCCCGGCTTTGTCGTGATGACCAGCGAGGGGGGGAGGAATCCGCAGCCAATCTCGTCGCGACAGTGGGGGGCGGGTTTTCTGCCGGGCAAGTTCCAGGGAATCCAGTTCCAACAGCAGGGGGACGCGGTCCATTATGTTCGAAACCCGCCGGGGGTTTCCGAAACGCATCAGCGTCGGACGCTCGACGCGGTTCGCAAGTTGAACACCGAATACCAGAAGACAGCACTGAATCCCGATGTCGACACCCGGATCGCCCAGTATGAACTGGCGTTCCGAATGCAGTCGGGCATCCCCAACCTATTCGATCTGGCGACTGAGCCGAAACATGTGCTGGAGGCGTACGGACTGACCAGCGACACGCTGCAGCAATCGAGTTTCGCCCGAAACTGTCTGGTCGCACGCCGAATGGCCGAGCGGGGGGTTCGGTTCATTCAGCTCTATCACCGCGACTGGGATCATCATGGCGATCTGGTGAAGTACATGAACACGACATGTGGACTCACCGACCTGCCCACGTACGCGTTGATTCAGGATTTGAAACAGCGGGGGATGTTTGATGAGACGCTGATCGTCTGGGGAGGCGAATTTGGACGGACGCCCATGTTCCAGGGAAAGGGGCAGGAACCGGGACGTGACCACCATATGCGTTCGTTCTCGATGTGGCTCGCCGGCGGAGGGGTCCGGGGCGGGGTCACCTATGGAGCGACCGACGAACTCGGCTATCATTCTGTGGAAAACCCGGTGCATGTCCGCGACCTGCACGCCACGATGCTGCACCTGCTGGGAATCGACCATAACCGGTTGACCTACCGCACCCAGGGACTGGATTTTCGATTGACGGGAGTCGAACCGGCCCGGGTGGTTCGCGAGGTTCTGGCGTGACATTTGAGCGCGAACCCCGGGCCTGCGGGGCTCGTCAGAACACCTAACCACTTCCAGAATCCACGAACGACTTCTCGTTGTGCTGACGCCACGCTTTACGATCAACAACTCGATCACCCGGGATCTTACAACAATTGAGCGTGCCCGCGGGTTTCTCGAAGCAGCCACCCTGTCGGAAGATTGGGTGAGGCAGATGAGTCAGCGCGCGCTGTTGCTGGAAGCGCACCATACGACGCAAATTGAGGGGACACGCCTGACGCTCGACCAGTCTCGCCAGCTTTGGGCCGGCGAGAGTGTTTCGGGAACGGATGTGGATGACGTCCGTGAACTGCTCAACTACCGGGCGGCTTTTGAGCTGGTGGTTGAACATGCGGCGGGTGACCAGCCGATCAGCGAGATTCTGATTCGCGAAATTCATCGACGACTGGTGACAGGCGTTCGTGGCGAAGCGGCACAACCGGGAATGTACCGGATCACCCAGAATTTCATCGCCAACAGCCGAACCGGAGAGGTTGTGTACACCCCTCCCCCGCCCGGCGACGTCCCGGATCTCATGCGGGAACTCGTCGAGTGGCTTAGATTCGATACTGCCGTTCACCCCGTTTTGATCGCGGGAATTGCGCAGTTTCAGTTGGTTCACATCCACCCGTTTGTGGATGGGAACGGACGAACGTCGCGGTTGTTGTCGACCGTGTGTCTTTATCGGGCAGGGTACGATTTCCGCCGGTTGTTCACGTTGAGCGAATACTATGACCGGAATCGACCCGCGTTCTACACCGCGCTTCAAGGTGTTCGCGAACGCGATTTGGACCTCACCGGTTGGCTCGAGTACTTTGTCGACGGACTGGCGAAGGAGTTGACGGAAGTCAAGCAGCGGGGCGAGGTTGCGATACGGACCGATGTGGTCGCAAGACGGCACCGACTGAACGCGCGCCAAGCGGCGGCAATCACCTGGATCCAGACCCATGGAACCTTGGCGATTTCGGGCCTTTTCGGACAATTCCCGGAAATTACACGGCGGACCTTGCAGCGTGACCTGAAGTCGCTTGTCGAACGGGGACTGCTATTGGAGATCAGTACAGGGACGACCGACCCGAATCGCCACTACGTTCTCGGGAAGGGCACATCAGGCCACGCGCCTGCAGGGGAGTGACAGGAGCTATGACAAGCTGTGACATCAAGCTGCGACATCAAGCTGCGACAAGCTGCGACATTTCCCAATTCATTCCTCTACGTTGTTTGATCCGATCCCAGAGTGTGCCCCAGAATGCTGATTCCCGATCCCTGGCACGAGCTGCGCAACATCTCTCCCGCGCGAATCGCATTGGGCCGCGCCGGGGGGAGTCTGCCGACCCGGGAGCTTCTGGACTTCGCGCTGGCCCATTCCCGGGCTCGTGACGCCGTTCAGATGCCCTTTGACACACAGCGAATGGCACAGGAAATCCGCGATCTCGGCTCCGAGGTCACTCTGGTCACTACGCTGGCGACCACCCGCAAGGCGTACCTCACGCGTCCCGACTGGGGGCGGGGACTCGCTCCCGAAAGTGTTGATCCACTCCGGCGAATTCGCGCGTCCAAAGCGGGAGCTTCGCCAGCGTTTGACCTGGTGATTGTGGTTTCCGACGGTTTGTCGGCTCTGGCGGCCGACCGCCAGGTGGTCCCCCTCTTGCGATTCCTGTTGCCCCGACTGGTGGAACAGAATTGGTCGCTGGCCCCGATTGTGATTGCACCTTTCGCCCGGGTCGCGCTGCAGGATGCGGTGGGACAACTTCTTGACTGCCGGCTGGCGCTGTCTTTGCTGGGAGAACGCCCGGGTTTGAATTCCCCCGACAGCCTGGGGGCGTACTTCGTGCATGAGCCGCGCGTGGGCAAGACCGATGCCGACCGCAACTGCGTTTCGAACATTCGACCCGAGGGGTTGCCGATTGAACCGGCGGCACAGACACTCTACCGACTCCTCACCGCCGCCCGCGACCGGAGAGTGAGTGGTGTCGCGCTGAAGGATGACACTCCGGCGTTGCCGATTGGTGGGGGATTCGGGTCGATTGTTGCCGATTGCCCAACTCTTTTCCCCTGAAAACAGAGCTGGCGCCGTCTTTGGAACTCGGGACGAACTCGAGACGAGTGCGGGACGAATGCTGCCCAGAGAACGCTGTTTGCCCTGCGGAAACGCAGCGGCGGCTCGACAGGAGCCTCGCCCTCCCGTGGCGCGGTTTTTTGAGCTACGACGTCGCGGAACCAGAATTCGACAACTTGAGAAGGAATGGATCGCCATTGATGGACGCTGAACTCTCCCAACTCCTGGACGGGTTTCCAGTTTACCTGACATTGCCCGTGCAATGGGGTGATCAGGACGCGTTTGGCCACGTCAATAACACGGTGTATCTCCGCTGGTTCGAGTCGGCCCGCATCGCCTACAGTCATCGCGTGGGATTCGAACAACTCGACGCGACGCAAACGGTCGCCCCGATTCTGGCGGCGATTTCGTGTAACTACCGCAAGCAGATTCGATTTCCCGACACCGTCCACATTGGGGCCCGCATCACCAAGATTGGCCGAACCAGCATGACGATGGAACACCGGGTCGTCAGCGGCCAATTGCGAGCGATCGCAGCCGAGGGGGACTCAGTCGTCGTGACCTATGATTACGTGGAAAAGAAGCCGATCCCGGTCCCGGTCGCGCTCCGGGAGGCGATCGCGAAGCTGGAACACAAGGTCGAATTGGCGGGGCTGGGAACGCGGTAGAATTTCCGCCACGAACTGCCGGCGTCGCAACCACCGAATCCCCTTTTTTCTTTCAGCACATGACCGATCTGTTGACCCTGGAACCCGCGTCGCGAACGCTTGCCGACGTCGCGACTCCCGTGGGTGGCCCCATCACTCTCGGCGGCCGCCAGCTCGCGTCGCGGTATTTTCTCGCGCCGCTGGCGGGGTACACCCATTTGTCGTTCCGCCGGGTGATCCGCTCGCTGGGGGGAGTCGGGCTTTGTACGACAGACCTTGTGCAAGCCTCGCATCTGGTTTCGGGAACAAAGTGGGCGCGGGAACTTGTACAGACACATCCCGACGACAATCCTCTGACCGTTCAGATTTACGGTGGTCAGGTGAAACACATGGTCGCGGCGGCCCGCTGGCTCGAAGACCATGGATATCAGGCAATCGATATCAACATGGGCTGCCCGATGGCCAAAATGACCGGTTCCGGCGGGGGAGCCCGGTTGATGTGTGACGGGGATGGCGCGTGCAGTCTGGTGGGGCAGGTGGTGAACGCGGTCAAGCTGCCGGTTTCGGTCAAGATGCGGCTCGGCTGGGATCGCAGCCGACTCACCGCGCCGCTGTTGGCCGAGGAGTTCGAACAATTGGGTGTCGTCGCGATCACAATTCACGGTCGAACCCGCCAGCAGGGATTCGGGGGAGAAGTGTGCTTGGACGGAATTCGCGCGGTGGTGGAGGCGGTGAAGAAGATTCCCGTCGTGGGCAACGGAGATGTGCGGACCGCCGACGACGCGATTCGGATGCGCCAGGTCACGGGCTGCGCGGCGGTCGCGATTGGACGTGGTGCGCTGCTCGATCCGTGGATATTTCGCAGAATCGCGCTGGCGGAACGGGGCGAACGGGCGGCGGCCGACTTTGTTCCGACACGCGACGAGCAGATCGCGTTCTTGCGGCTGCACTTTCAACTTCTGGTCGAGCAGCATGGCGAATATCTGAGCTGCCGAAACTTCCGCAAATTCGCCGCCTGGTATGGCGCGCGACTGGGGATTCCGGAAGACCTGGAAAATCGCCTGCGACAGTTTGAGAGTGTCACCGAGTTTGACGAGATCGCGAACGCGATTCATGAACGGCACGGCGAGCGGGTGGAACCACTGCCGACGGCGCTGATCAAGGTACCGAACGGGCCGAATGAGTACTGGTGAGGATTCTCCGGCGGATAGGCGTCGGTCGAATCGGATTTCGCCCAGGAAATGGAGCAAAATGCGCTCCCACGCGTGTTTTTTTGAGATCCGCTCAAAAATTATAAACCATGGCATTTAATC